>VGMU01000073.1 GCA_016866385.1 Bacteroidota bacterium | reverse complement strand
TTCGATTCCCCCTTCCCCAATTTTTTGGGAGAGTCCCAATCGAAACCGGGACAGGCCAAAATCCCCAACCAAGTAATCCATGGCCAGGCGATTTTCATCGACTTGGGCCTGGCTAAACAAGGAGATGGCACCCCCATTTCCTGCGCCATATACCGAACCTGATGGGCCTTTGATGACTTCAGCCGTTTTGATATTGCTTAGGTCAAGTAAGTTGAGCGCGGTGGTACCATCCGGCGAGGTAAAGGGCACCTCATTCCAATACACCTTTACATTGCGCACGCCGAAGGGGGAGCGAAGCGAACTTCCGCGAATGGAGATGCGGTAGCTGGCAGGAGCGCGCTCCTCGATGCGGATACCCGCTTTTTGATTGAAGGCTTGAACGGGGGAATTTTCATTGAAGCGAAAAAGGTCCCGCTCGGAGAGTCGAGAAATACTGGCTGCCTGCTGCATCAGGGGGCGCTCGGAGTCAAAAGCCGAGACCGTTACCGTAGCCAAGTTCAGGATTGTTGGTACTAGCGCCACGGTATGTTCTCCTGCTTGGAAAGTTTGCTCCAATAGTTCGTAGCCTTCCAGCGAAAATAGGAGGCGTAGGTTTTCTCCTGCAAAAGCAACCGTACCCGAAGTATTGCTTTTTTGACTAGTGCCGCTAGTACTTACCCGAACATTCGAAAGAGGTAGGCTGGATACCTGATCGATAACCTTGATTTGGATTTGGGCCTGGAGCCCAAGACTGACTACCAAAAGCAAACAAGAAAGCAGTGTTTTCATAACACGAACATACAGGATGTGACCTGCATATAAGCAGAATTTTGGGGTAAAGGTTTGAATTGAGGAAGATCGCGCCTTTTTTGTTTTTAGATGTGGGGCAAAATGGCTAGGTTTTCAAAAAAATAAACCCATGAGACCCTTTTTCCTTCTATTTTTTCTTCCGGTGCTGGCCCTTGCCCAGACTCCCCCTCCTGCTCCAGTGTATCCCATTCCGGAGCCCCGGCAGTTGGCCTGGCAGGAGTTGCAGTACTACGGCTTTGTGCATTTCAACATGAATACCTTTTCCGATCGGGAGTGGGGCTTTGGAGATGAGCAGCCCAGGCAATTTGCCCCTACCGCACTGGATGCACGACAGTGGGCGCGAGTAGCCAAGGAGGCGGGGATGAAGGGATTGATCATCACGGCCAAGCACCACGATGGCTTTGTGCTTTGGCCCTCGGCCTACACGGAGCATTCGGTCAAAAACAGCCCTTGGAGAAATGGAAAAGAAGATTTGATCCGGGAATTTGTAGATGCCTGTCGAGAATATGGGCTGAAGGCGGGGATCTACTACTCCCCTTGGGACCGCAATCGTCCCGACTACGGCAAGCCGGAATACATTACCTACATGCGGAATCAACTCACCGAACTCCTCAGTAACTATGGGGAACTCTTTGAGGTCTGGTTTGACGGGGCCAATGGAGGCAGTGGATGGTATGGGGGAGCCAATGAGGAGCGGGTAGTGGACAAGTTGACCTACTACGACTGGCCCAGCATGCATGCATTGGTGCGGGAGCTGCAGCCAAGGGCCATGCTCTTCTCGGATGCTGGGCCCGATGTGCGCTGGGTGGGGAACGAACATGGATTTGCCTATCCGACCACCTGGTCCAACCTGATGCGGGATTCCGTCTATGCCGGCATGCCGGAGTACTCGGATAAGTGGGCGATGGGACAGGAAAATGGTACGCATTGGGTGCCTGCTGAGGCAGATGTGAGCATCCGTCCGGGCTGGTACTACCATGCCTACGAAGACCACAAAGTCAAAACCCTTCCCGAATTACTAGAAATCTACTACCAAAGCATTGGGCAAAACAGTTCCCTCCTGATCAACTTTCCCGTAGATACCCGAGGGCTAATTCCGGATTCGGATGTGCAGGCGATTCTCGAACTGGCCGCCAAAGTCAAGGAGGATTTTGCTCTGAATCTGGCTACTGGCGCCAAGGTGTCGGCAAGTTCCAACCGAGGAGCAGGCTACGCAGCAAGCCAGGTATTGGATGGGGATTACAAGACTTATTGGAGCAGTGCTGCGGGAGAGCGGAATGCATCGCTCGAACTCGATTTTGGGAAACCGAAATCTTTCAATCGAATCTTGATCCAAGAATATGTCAATCTCGGCCAGCGCGTGTCTGCCTTTACGGTAGAAAAAGAAGTGGAGGGAAAATGGCTGCCTTTGGCGCAGGGTACGACGATTGGGTATACCCGTATTTTGCGCGTTCCGGATACCCAAGTCCAAAAGATTCGGGTCAATTTTCTGGAAGCAAAGGGAGAACCGCTGATTGCAGAGTTGGGCGTTTATGCTGCTCCTACCTTGGTTTTTCCTCCAAAGATCACTCGCTCCACCGCTGGGCTTGTATCAATCACCGCTGCAGATCCTAGACTTGAAATATACTACTCCTTGGATGGCAATGTGCCCCTGGCGGGGAAAAATCGCTACGATAAACCCTTTTTGCTGGAGCAGCCTGCTACCGTACAAGCGATCGTAGTGGATGCGAAGACGGGGAAAAGTTCGGCCATCAGCCGCCAAGAGATAGACCTAGTGAAAGGAAATTGGAAAGTCCTTTCCACCGACTCCAAAGCCCAGGCCGCCATCGATGAGTTGCCCCATACCTATTGGACATCCCCTTCCAATGCCTTGGAATTAGATTTAGGAGAAAAAGTAGCGCTGCAAGGCCTTCGCTACTTGCCCATGCAGGCGAGGTATCCGAGTGGATTCATTGCAGATTATGTCTTGGAAGGGAGTCTGGATGGCAGCACCTGGATTCTTTTGTCCAAGGGGGAATTTGCCAATATTCAGAACAACCCTATCGAGCAGGTGATCCGATTTGCTCCTCAGGTGCTGCGCTATGTTCGGTTAAAAGCTGGGCGCACAGTCGATGGCAATGCGGCTACCTTCGGGGAATTGGGCACCATTACCCGATAAGTTTCAGTTTCCTGATTTTCAGGTAGCGTTTCTTGAAAAAAATACCTACTTTAATTTTCGAATTTGATTATCCAATTGATTCCTTGCAACTAGAGCGCATAAGGCTTGAAGTTGAATTGAGAAGGATGTGGTCAGTGGACGGTCGTCTGTCGACGATTATCCGCAATTATTCAGAGTTTCAATGCACCACAGTTCACATTGCGGATAATCTTGTTTTTCAATTACCAACCAACCCAACGAACCTTTTAGTATGAACAGACGTCATGCGTTGCGGCATATCGCCCTGATTTCTGGAGGGCTTGCGCTGATTCCCTCCTGTGATTTTAGCAAGGAAGACATCCTTGCCGCTTACGAAAACCTCAAAATCACCGCCTCCCAGAAGGCCCTTCTTGCAGCTATTTCCGACAGTATCATTCCTGCTGGGGAGATCAAAGGAGCCTTGGACTTGGAAGTAGTGGACTTTATCCTGGTCATGGTCAACGACTGCTATACCCAAGAAAACCGAGAAAAATTCACCGCAGGATTGGAGGCATTTCCAGACTATACAGAAAAATCAACTGGAAAGAAATTTGAGGCACTCTCCACAAAAGAAAAAGAAACCTTCTTGTTAGAGGCAGGAGCACTTACTGGGGACGATACCCCCGAAGGCAAGCGCCAGGCAAGTATAGGCTATTTTCTCAGCAGCGTGAAGCGATTTACCATCCAAGGCTACATGGCTTCTGAATACATTCAAACCGAAATCATTCCTTACTCCCTGATTCCAGGAGAATACAATGGGGCAGTCTTGATTTCAGACCTTCAAAAACCCCGAATCAATGGCTAATTTGAACCTAAGAAGTACGCAGGAGCGTACCTACCAAGCCATCGTTGTGGGCTCCGGAATCAGCGGTGCCTGGGCAGCAAAAGAACTCTGTGACTTGGGTGTGAAAACCCTGATGATTGAGCGAGGTCCAGACGTGACCCATATCAAGGATTACCCAACCACCAACATGCTTCCGCATGAATTTCCCCATCGGGGCCAATTGACAGAGAAGATCAAGGAGGAAAATCCCGTGATCAGCAAGTGCTATGCCTTCCGAGAGGATGCCATGCATTTTTTTGTCAAGGATGCAGAACATCCTTATGTACAAGAAAAGCCATTTGACTGGATTCGGGGCTACCAAGTGGGAGGCAAGTCCCTCATGTGGGCGAGACAGGTGCAACGCTGGTCCGACTTCGATTTTGAAGGCCCCGCCCGAGATGGCTTTGCAGTAGACTGGCCGATTCGCTACAAAGACATTGAAAAATGGTACAGCCATGTGGAGAAATTTGCTGGTGTATCTGGATTCAAGGATGGCATCGCCCACCTGCCCGATGGTGAATTTCTACCTGGATACGATCTCAATGTGGTGGAGAAGTACTTCGCCGAGACGATGAAGAAGGAGTATGGTGGAGCGCGCCATGTGATTTCGGCGCGCTGTGCCCATATTCACGGCAATGCAGAGGCCTTTGCCGCACAAGGCAGAGGATCCTGCCAAAACCGCAACCTGTGCCAGCGAGGCTGTCCATTTGGAGGGTATTTTAGTTCCAACTCCTCCACCATCCCTTGGGCATTGAAGACCGGCAACCTCACCATCCGTCCGGATGCGGTGGTGCATTCGGTCATCTACGACGAGGCAAAAGGCAAGGCCACAGGTGTGCGCATCATCGATCGCTTGACCAAAGAAGTGGAAGAATTTTATGCAGACGTGCTCTTTATCAATGCAGCTGCTTTGAATACCAACGCCATCTTGTTGAATTCTACATCCACCCGCTTCCCGAATGGACTGGGTAACGACAGCGGGGTATTGGGCAAGTACGTAGCCTTCCACAACTACCGCGCTCGCGTGTCTGGAGAGTACGAAGGTCATGCCGAATACACCACCTCGGGGGGGAGACCTACGAGTGGGTATTTCCCACGATTCCGAAATGTATACAAGCAGGAAACCGACTTTCTACGGGGCTATGCGGCAGGCTTCTCTGCCGGCCGTGGAGTAGGGCCAGATACCAGTGGCATCGGGGTGGACTTGAAAAATAAACTCCTCAACCCAGATAGCTACGGGCCTTGGCGTGTGGGTTCGCACATGATGGGCGAGACGCTGCCGAAGGAAAGCAATTACGTGGCGCTTGATGGCAGCCTGAAGGACGAGTGGGGCATTCCCCAGCTCAAGGTGAGCATGGACTACGACGACAACGACGAGAAGATGGTGAAAGACTACCTCGAGCAAATGACGGAGATGTTTACCAAGGCAGGCTTTACCAACATCCAAACTTCCGACAGCAAGCAGGCGCCAGGCTTGGATATCCATGAGATGGGCGGGGTGCGTATGGGTAAGGATCCCAAGACCTCCATGCTGAATGCCAACCACCAGTTGCACGCCGTACCGAATGTGTACGTGACCGACGGATCCTCCATGACCTCCACGTCTACCCAAAATCCATCCTTGACCTACATGGCCTTTGCCGCTCGCGCTGCACACCATGCCGTATCGGAGAGCAAGAAGAAGTAAGGAGAAAAAATAGCAAAAAACCCGAATCAGTACTGATTCGGGTTTGTTTGTGCGTGGTATTTTTGGGGGCTTAAAAAGGCAGTTTCCCCAAATCCACATTTCCGCCGGAGAGGATGATTCCTACTTTTTTTCCTGAAAAGCGCTCCTTGTTGGCCAGTAAGGCTGCTAGGGGAACTGCGCAGGAGGGCTCGATGATGATTTTCATGCGCTCGTAGACTAGCCGCATGGCTTCGATGATCTGAGGATCTGTGGCCAGTAAGATATCGCGGACATGGGCTTGAATCAAGGCAAAATTCAGGGTGCCTAGGGAAGTCAGGAGCCCATCGGCAATGGTCATTGGGCCCGTTTGCGGAATAAGGTAGCCTGCATGAAAGGAGCGGTAGGCATCGTCAGCCCCGGAGGGCTCCCCTGCAATGACCTCGATCTGGGGATTGAGGTAATGTGCGGTGAGGGCCGTGCCGCCTAGCAGTCCTCCTCCCCCGACGGGGGCCATTAGGATATCCAGATTCGGTTGATCTTCTAAGAATTCAAGCGCACAAGTAGCCTGCCCCTCGATCACGTCCAGGAAGTCGTAGGGAGGAATGAAGGCGGCCCCGGTACGGGCAACTACTCCCTCCAAGGTGCTTTCTCGGGCTTTGAGATTTGGTTCGCATTCGATGATTTCTCCTCCATAGCCTTTGACGGCCTTCTTTTTGATTTCGGGGGCATTGGAAGGCATGACGATGTAGGAGGGGATCCCTGCCACGCTAGCGGCTCGGGCGAGCGCCGCGGCATGGTTGCCCGAACTGTGCGTTGCAACTCCTTTTTCACGTTCGCTGGGGCTAAGTTTCATGACTGCATTGGCAGCGCCTCGAGCTTTAAAGGCACCTACTTTTTGAAAGTTTTCGCACTTAAAAAACAGGCTACATCCAGCAATTTCATCGATAGCGCTGGAGGTCATCACCGGGGTGCGGTGGATAAAAGGCTGGATTCGGGCATGCGCCGCTCGGATATCGGAGAGGGTAGGGAAGTTCATGGGGTAAAGTTAAAAATTTGTACAAGGTACCAAGTACCAAGTACAAAGTAGGGATTTGCAATAAAACTAGAATTCTGCTTCTGAGGGATCTTGGTACATTGTACTTGGTACTTCGTACAAATTTCATTCTGAACTCTTTTCTACATTAGGGACTAATTCACAAAAGAGTTAGATTTACCTATGACAAAATTAGACCGAACAAGCAGCTCTTCAGGAAATTTATTTGAACAGAAGCCAGAGGTGCTGCACTACAAGGGATTGTCAGAAGAAGGCATAGGTAAAGTCTTCGCTTACTTGAATAGTGTTTCTTTTAACTACCCAATTGGATTCCCTCCAAAAATGGATAAAACCACAGGGTCTTCTCGGAAATTTTAAAAGGGGGAAATATTTTTAATCAGGATTTTCAAGAATTTTTATTGGCTTTGAATGAAAAAAAAGTCAACTACGTCTTGGTTGGAGGGTATTCTGTTATTTTTCATGGTTTTCCCCGAACTACTGGTGATCTAGATCTCTTCGTAGAGGTATCAAAAGGCAATTACGATAAACTAGTTCAGGCATTTACTCAGTTTCAAATGCCCACTTTTGATAGGACAGAAGATTCTTTTTTGAATCAATCAAATGTAAACGTTTACACCTTCGGGCGACCTCCCGTATGTATTGAAATCTTAAAAGAAATATAAGGCTTTTCCTTTCAGCAAATAAGCGAAAATGCCATTCAAACAGTATTTGAAGGCATTCCTATGAAAATCATTCATTTAAATGATTTGCGCAGAAACAAAAAAATAAGTGGGCGTTCAAAAGATTTGAATGACTTGGAGAATCTCTCAGAACTGTAATTTTTTATTTCACCGAGCTTGCTCGGATTATTTCTAGCTTATTTCGACGGTATTTCCAATCCTCTCTTGTTTCTCGCCTTTTGCTTTTCGAAGCGTCTTGCCACTTGCCTGCCTGCCGCAGGCAACGCATTTTATTTGGTACTTTGTACATGGTACTTAGTACTTCGTACAATTTACTTTTTCCACTGAAACGACTTTTCATCCATCGCCCGCATGGTGCAGAGCACGCCGTTTAGGTGGTCGTACTCGTGTTGGATGAGCTCGGAGATCGCTCCTTCCACCTTCCACACTTGCGGTTGCCAATGCTCGTCCAGGTAGTGGAGGCTGAGGGATTGGTGGCGCTTCACGCGTACGAGTAGGTTGGGAAAACTCATGCAGTCATCCCATAAGTCAAATTCTTCTTCACTCAATTCGTTCAACTCCGGATTGATCACCACATAGGGACGGTCGAGCTGTAGGTAGAATAGGCGTTTCATGATCCCTAGCTGAGGGGCGGCGATGCCTCTCCCAAAGCCATACACCCGACGCACATCCTCCATGGCCTCGTGGAGCTGCTGTATCCAACCTGGGACTTCGGACAGTTCCTCCCGAAGCACAGGAGCACATACTTCATAGAGTCGAGGATCACCGAGTTTGAGGATATCGTGGATGGTTTTCATCTGTTAGGGAAATAGAGTAGAAATATAGTGGAAATAGGGTTGAAATACGAAGTCCCGCCTGCCACAGGTAGGTTTCTTGTATCTCACCTTTTGCTTCTGATTCTACTTGGTACATTGTACTTAGTACTTCGTACAATCGTTTACCTGAATGGGGAGACCTACAACACTTTATCCCCTTTTTTCCCGTACTTTTGCGGCATGAATTACCTATCCGTTGAGAACCTCAGCAAAGCCTTTGGGGAGCGCAAACTATTTTCCAACATCTCCTTCGGCATCGCCCAAGGTCAAAAAATAGCCTTGGTAGGCATCAACGGGGCAGGGAAATCCACCTTGATGAAGATCATCATGGGCCTGGAAATCCCCGATACGGGCCAGGTAGCTCTTAACCAGTCGGTCAAAATTGCCTACGTGCATCAAAACCCGGTGTTCGAAAGCAACCTGAGCATCTACCAAACCATCTTCGACCAAAGTAATTCGGAAATCCTCCAAGTTATCGAAGCTTACCACAAGGCCATGCTCGATTCCGAACGCGGCGTGGACAACTCGGAGCAGATGACCAAGCTTTTTGAAAAAATGGATGCCCTCCAAGCCTGGGATTTTGAGTACCAGGTCAAGGAAGTGCTGGGTAAACTCGGCCTTCACGATACCAAACTTGCCGTCGGTACCCTTTCTGGAGGACAGCGTAAGCGAGTAGCCCTGGCCAAAGCGATTTTGGAAAAGCCAGACCTTTTACTTTTGGATGAGCCCACCAACCACCTGGATCTAGAGACCATCGAGTGGCTGGAAGACTACCTTTCCAAAGCCAACCTGGCCCTTTTCATGGTGACGCACGATCGCTACTTTTTGGAAAAGGTGACCAACGAAATCCTAGAGTTGGACCAAGGCAAGATCCATCGCTACCAAGGCAACTACGGCTACTTCCTCGATAAAAAAGCGGAACGCATGCAGATCGAGGACATCGAAATCGAGAAAGCCAAAAGCTTGTACAAAAAGGAACTGGACTGGATCCGTAGACAACCCAA
>VGMU01000072.1 GCA_016866385.1 Bacteroidota bacterium | reverse complement strand
AAAAAATTAATTTCTAAGGAATTACTTACTCCGATCTGGTCATTGATTACCGTAAGTCCATAGCCTACAGGAGAAGACTTCCCTCTTCCTTGGGCAGTAATTACTTGGGTAATAGGAGCCCCCCCAGCTCCAGAGCTACTGGTATAGGATTGCCATTGAGACCGATGAAGTGCAGAAAATCTGTATCCTTCTTCTTTCCCTGCAAAGGCGGGATTGAAGAAGGTACCTGTAAACATATACTGGGTAACTTGAGGGTCTTGCTGTGAAAATACAGGCACAGAAGCAAGTAGCAACACGAATGTAGCCATCGCTCTAAAAAATGTATCCAGGGATATTACTGTGGTCATTTGGCTTTGGTTTCCTAAGTTAATCCTTTGTCTAGGAATTTAAACTGATAAACCACAAAAAATGATTCTAAATAGTTACAGATTATTCGCTTTTTTGATGAATAATTCCAAGGCCCCTGTCATGCTTGGTGCATTGGGCATGGGTGCTTCAATGTCCAAAATAAGTCCCATGTCTCGTACCGCTTGAGCCGTGGTGGGTCCAAAAGCCGCAATTCTGGTTTTACCTTGAACGAAATCTGGAAAGTTTTGGCGCAGAGATTTTATACCTGATGGACTAAAAAATGCCAAAATATCGTATTTCACATCGGCCAAATCAGATAAATCAGCCGCTACGGTATGGTAAATAATGGCTTCTGTAAACGAAATTCCATGCTTTTCCATAAAACTTGGGATATCATCTTTTCGGATATCCGAACATGGGAAAAGATATTTTTCAGTTTTATGCTTTTTAAAATAATCAAACAGGTCCTCGGCGGTCTTAAGGCCAACAAAAAGCTTTCTCTTCCGAATCACTATGTATTTTTGTAGGTAATGCGCTGTTTGATCCGAAATACAGAAATACTTCATCTCCGCAGGCATTTCTATCTTAAATTCCTTACAAATGGCAAAGAAATGATCAATAGCATTTCTGCTCGTAAAAATGATGGCGGTATGCTTTAAAATTTCGATTTTTTGCTTCCTAAATTCCTTGGGGGGAACAGGCTCCACCTTGATAAATTGCCTAAAGTCAATTTTCAATTTGTACTTCTCTGCAAGCAACAAATAGGGGGAATTGGCTTCAGTAGGTTTGGGTTGGGAAACTAAAATACTTTTTACGGGGGTAAAGCGATCTTTTGAAGCTGCACTCATGCCAGTAGTTCGATTAGCGTTCAACTCGTCACTGTCCAAGCACCAAAATCCATTTTGAAAGGATCAAAAATGGTACAATTTCAGCGATACAAAGGTAAGTAAATAAATGATATTTCTTAACATCCAATCGATTCATCATAAGTAGAAACAGTCCAAAAACACCCAACATATACACCCAGAAAAACCCCATGACGAGTAAGGTAAAGATGGATTTTAAGGCAGTGAAATCGTTTAAAACAAAAAATGAAGACAAAACAAGGAGAATTGCACAGCCAAAGGAAATCAGCCGGAGCAGATAAAAAAAATGAGCAAATTCTGCTTTTCCTAACTCAAAGAGATAGCTCATGACTTTGAGAATCACAAATTTTACGACGGTCAACAATAAAATGACTACAGCCCCTAGAAGCCATGCTCCTAGTAAGGAGGTAAAATAAGGTTCTATCCTTCCCTGAAACATTTCTGGTTTAAAAATTAAACTGCCCGTAATTAAGCATTGGGACAACATTAAGGAAACGATAAACAAAAAAAACAGGATATCTAAAGAAAACACTTTTTGTAATCCCCCGCTCTCGGAAAAATCTTCTGCCTTAATTACAGCTAAGGGCTTTAGCAGAGCTCCAAGCAAATAAGGATATGCGATTCTATAAATTGCAATCAAGCTCAATACCACCATTAAAGAAATGACAAAAAAATCTTTTATGGGCTGAGTCAGCAATCTTTCTTGCCACAAGGCTAAGCTTCCTAGGCTCTTTTGAATTTCCGATACAGGAGGTGAGGCAATTTTAGTAATACTTACCGCAGAATTTTCTTGATTTTTTTTCTCCAAAACTAGGGTGACAGTTACGGTGTCCTTTACAAAATCTTTACGAAGAATTTCCGAAGGCAAATAAAAAAGAGAGTCCTGTAGAAAAAGTCCCCATAGTTTTCCATCAATAAATAAGGTGGAATTTTTTGGGACCTGGAAGTAAACAAATGATTCCGGAAAAGTTGCAATTGGAATTTTGACCTCTTTTTCTGTACTAGGCCCAAACCAAGAGTTTGAATTTTTGCTGATCCAAGAGCCGTCATAATTTTCCAGCACCTGAGAAAATCCCAGGTGTGAAATTCCAAAAAAAAGTAAAATTAGAATAAGTCTACCCCTATTTCCCAGCTTTACATGCATGAACTGCCCATTTAGAATTTGGAATATCTATTTAATTCGAAGAATATTTAGAATTGCAAGAACCTTGTTCTACAAAATTCAACATTCTCAAGCCTGCTTCCAAATGTATTTTCTATTCGGAACTGATTGATTTTTTCTTTTGAGAAGGAAACTGAATCCTCAGGGGTACTCAGAAAAAAGGATTTTTGAGCAGCTATATGGTTGTGAAAGAGCAAGGCGTATCTTTGAAACTCATTACTTGTTTATGGCAGGCATTTATATTCATATTCCCTTTTGCAAGCAAGCCTGTCATTATTGCGATTTCCATTTTTCAACAAACCAAGATACCATGGAAGCCATGGTGGAGGCACAAGTACAAGAAATGCAGCTTCGAAAACAATACCTCCAAGGGCAAGAAGTAGATACCGTATATTTTGGAGGCGGAACCCCCTCCTTACTTCCAATAAAGTATTTGGAAAAGCTTTTAGAAAAAATCAACTTGATCTTCCCCGGTAAAAAATCCGAAATTACCTTGGAAGCCAATCCAGATGACCTAGACTATTCTGTCTTGGTTGCGTGGAAATCCTTGGGTATTGATAGACTAAGCCTGGGGGTGCAGAGTTTTCAAGACCAAATCTTACAAAGATACCACAGGGCACATAACTCCGAGCAAGCAAAAAAAGCTATAAAATTGGGAAGGGAAGCTGGCTTTGAAAAATTCTCCATTGACCTGATCTATGGCTATCCCCACCAAGACCATAGCTTATGGAAAGAGGACTTAAACATCGCATTAGAGTTAAATCCTGGTCACCTTTCCGCTTATGCCCTTACCATTGAACCAAAAACAGCCTTTGGTTCATGGACTAAAAAAGGAAAATTTCTACCTGCCTCAGAGGAATTTATAGCCCAGCAATACGAGTACTTACTAGAGCGTTGCGAGCAAGCAGGATACCTTTCCTATGAAATTTCAAACTTTAGCATTCCTGGACAGATGGCCTTGCATAACAGCAATTATTGGAAAGGAATCCCTTATTTAGGCATAGGACCTAGTGCCCATTCCTTTGACGGGAAAAGCAGAGGGCACAACCCTGCCTCAAACCCTCTCTACCTAAAAGCACTAATGGCCAATAAAATGCCTTTTGAAGAGGAATTTCTTTCCTCGGAAGAGCGCATCAATGAGGCAATTATGATTGGACTCCGAACGATTTGGGGCGTAGATACTGAAGCTTTGGTAAAAAAATTTCAAGTAGATATACTACATGAAAAACAAATAGAATTACAAAAAATAGCCGATTTAGACTTGATTGAAATCAAGGGCAAGATCTTAACTTTGACCCGAAAGGGGAAGTTATTGGCAGACAGTATTGCTGCCGAACTTTTCCTAGATGCCTATGACACCTCCGCAACACAACCCTAGAAAAAAAGATGCTGCTCCATTAGAAGAGGCTTTCAAAGATCTATGGAAAGCTTATAGCCTAGAAGAAGCTTACCAAGAAAAATTATTGATTGCCTCCTGGCCGGAACTAATGGGCAAATCCATAGCAGACCGAACAGGTACTATTTACATAAAAAACAAAAAACTATTTGTCTCTATTACCTCAGGACCCGTGAAAAAAGAATTGCAGCTAAGCAAATCAAAGGTATTGGCTCTCATAGAAACTAAACTAGGAAAGGGAATCGTAGAAGACTTGGCTTTTTTATAAAAATTTTGATAAGTTTTAACACTTTTTCTAATCCACACTCAAGTCAATTGTAGGTAAGGATTCAGGTACATTCCCTATTTTTGGTGGGTAAACCCATGAACAAATTTAATCCTTTTTCCCTAGGCAAAATCACTTTATTGCTAGCTATTTTAGTTTGGCTTGCCTTGGTTACCGTGGACTTGATTCGAATTTTTGGGATGATCAACAACCTAGAATCGGGTATTTCGGAAGAAATCACCTGGACTCTTGAGTTGCTTTTTTTTAGCATGCTGTACCTTCTGTACAGGCATATTTATCGAAAAACGCGTGAATTGGATTTTTTGACCCTAATCTGGAGAGGAGCCTCTACTGGAGTTTTTGCGGCGGGTGCAGGATTTTTGACCGATGTATTCTTTTTCTCACTGGGCGATAGTAAAATCAGTTCAGATCCCTTTTTAAAAAACATTTTCTACCATCTCAACTTTGCTTTTACCAGTGCCTTCCTGATATCGACTGCCCTATTGTGGAGGCATTTGATTCTATATCAGCGCAGCAAACAGGTGGTCAATCAATGGCAAGTATTTGAAGTGATGATGGGTATTGCCCTGTTTTTCGTCTTTTTCAATCAAAATAATTTTGATTATAGCTTCTTTTTTGGATTGATATTATTATTGATTTTATCCTTACTCTTATCGAGTAATTTGAAGTGGATTCCCTACCTAAATTTTAAAGAAAAATGGAAATCCTTGCTTTTTCTGTTTCTCATATTCCTGTGTACCAGTTTCCTTTTCTATAGAATTCTCTCCTACGGCAATGAGGCAAGATTACAAATCAACTTGACAGACAATTTATTTTTGATGGGTCTATTTGCCTTCGTTTTTCTGTATGCTCTTTTCAGCTTTTTAGTTACCCTTTTCAACCTTCCCACCTCCTCCGTTTTCGAACAAAAGCTCGCAGAGGCCATCAATTTTCAAAAATTAAGTCAATCCATACAGCCTGAGGAAAACGAAGAAAAGGTACTTGATATTCTTTTAGATTCTTGCGTAAGTGCCTCTTATTCGGATGGAGCTTGGTTGGAATTAAAGGCTACTGCAGGTTCTTCTCCATTGATGTCCCTACGAGGATTAGATCCTACTACCCAGTCTTCTCTATCCAAAGAAATTTCTTCTATGAATCAAGTGGCGTCCTGGGAGCAAGACAGTGGTGCTGATCAAATTTCCCCCTTACCGCTACGGCTTAGCCACGACAGCTTTAAGACGGCTTTGTTGGTTCCCCTCTTGATCAATAGACGGATGATAGGTAGAATTATTTTGGTTAAAGAAGTCAAAGAAGGGTACAACAAAGAAATGCTGGGGATCATAGGCACTTTTTCTAGGCAAGCCTGCATTGCAGTAGAAAATCACCAACTGCTCAAACAATCCCTACAAAATGAGCGGTACCAAGAGGAATTAAAAATCGCGCAAAGGGTACAAAAAGCTTTACTCCCCGTTCGCTTGGATCATTCATCCGCATTTACCTTATGTGCCTATTCCCATACAGCCGATGAGGTGGGAGGAGATTACTACGACACCTACAAGGAAAATGAACATACCTACGTCCTAATTATTGGAGATGTGTCAGGGAAGGGCACTTCTGCAGCATTCCATATGGCCCAAATGAAAGGTGTATTTCAGAGCTTGATTCAACTTGAAATCCAGCCTGCAGCATTCATGGCAAAAGCCAATGCCGCCCTAAGCAAATGCTTGGAAAAAAACCATTTCATTACCGCATCGATTTTCAGAATTGATTGTGAAAAGAAAGTTTTCACCCATGCTCGGGCAGGGCATATTCCTACGTTGATGTACCAGGCAAAAGAGAAAAAATCAGCCTTATTAGAAATAGATGGTCTTGGTTTGGGAATTTTAAGAAACCAGACTTATCAAAATCACGTTTACGAAAAAACCTATGCATTTGCTCCTGGAGATATCTTGGTCATGCTTACAGATGGAATTCTGGAAGGAAAAAACCAATACGGGGAACAATTTGGATATGAACGAATCAAAAATTTAGTAGAAGTGCATCATCATAAATCTCTTGAGGAAATACAACAACTCCTGATACTTGCCCTTCATGACTTTGTGGGAGGTGAGGGTATGATAGACGATGATTATTCCCTTCTACTTGTCAAATTTAGTTAATCACCACCCCTAAGGATATAGGCATGCTGCAACTAGAGAAACAAAAAAAAGGCACAAATGATCTCCTCAGATTGATTGGGGAAGTAGATGCCAGCAACTCCCTGATTCTAGATCAAGCCATTCAGGAGCTTATTCAGGAGGGTATTTCTACACTTTTGATCGATGGCAGTAAGTTAACATACATCTCTTCTGCTGGCCTCGGAGTTTTTATGTCTTACCTGGAAGAATTTAAGGAAAAGGGGATTAGTTTGGTGATATTTGGATTAAACGACCAAGTGAAAGAAGTATTCAAGATTCTTGGTTTGGATAAGTTGATCCCGCTAGTCATCGATCAAGTTGCCGCAGAAGCTCATCGCCATGAAGTATAAATTGCATTTGTCTTGTCAAACTTCTGCTCTTTCAGAATTGAGGACATTTTTGCATGGGACTTTATTTGAAGTCCAGCTCAATGACATAGAGCGTCATCAAGTCACTTTGGCAGTGGAAGAGGTCTGTGCCAACTTGATCATTCATTCCCATTCCTGCAATCCTAAGGAAAAAATTGAATTGGAAATTTTAAAAAATAGGAAAGGGGTGATTATTGAAATTACAGACCAAGGAGAGGCATTCAATCTGTTGGACTACGATGCGCCAGAGCTCAAGCAAGTCATGGAAGAAAAAAGAAAGGGGGGTTTAGGAATTATTTTGGTGAAAAAAATTATGGATGGAATTGAATTTGAATCCAAAAACGGTAAAAATATTTGTAGATTAATTAAAAATTTTCCCAGCTAAAAAAGCATGTGCTCCAGGCTTACTAGACTATCACAAAATTTCCTTTTAAATTTTGTACCTTTAAACGATTTTACGGCCTAACTATTCATGAATTACCGGACGCTTTCGGCATTTTTACTTATCGTTTCGTTAAAGCTAGTAGGCCTTTCCCTACCCTCAATAGCTCAGGTTCAGAAAGAGATTCTTTTTGCTTCAGGGCAAAAAGAAGTGGGCAAGGAAGAATTTATGTACCTAATCTCCAAAGGCAAGGGAGTAGGAAATGCTCCCGGGTCATTAAGTAGAGATGAGTTTGAAGAAAATTTTGATCTATTTTTAAAATTTAAACTCAAGGTTTGGGAAGCTGAATCTTTAGGCTTAGATACCACAGAAGAGTTTCGAAGAGAATTTGCATCTTTCAAAGAATCTCTAATTGCTCCCTTTCTAATAAAAAATTCTGTTCAGGAAGGGGAGCTTCGAAAAGTATATGGAAGAATGCAAGAGATGGTGCGTGCCAGCCACATCTTGTTTCAATTCCCCCCCAGTGCTTCTACAGAAGATAGCTTGACCGTATTGAAGATGGCCTTGAAAGTTAAGGCAGAAATTGAAAATGGAGGAGATATCAACTCCCTAGCAGTAGCCTATTCGGATGACCCTTCTGCCAAAATCAATAAAGGAGACCTAGGATACTTTACTAGCCTTCAGATGGTTCCCCAATTTGAAGAAGCCGCTTTTGGTCTTCCCATTGGTACCGTCTCTGACCCCGTGCTTACTGATTTTGGTTATCATATTCTCCAAGTCAAGGACCGACAGCCTAATCCGGGGGAGGTGAGTGTATCTCATATCTTGGTACGATTTGATTCTGAAAATGCATCCCAAGAAGAAAGTGCAAGAAGAAAAGTAGGAGATATCTATGCAGAAATTCAAAAAGAATCTACAGTTTGGGAAGAAATAGTAAGGGCCTTTTCAGAAGATCCTTCCACCAAAGACAAGGGAGGCGTATTGCCTTGGTTTGGTATTGGGGCCATGATTCCTGAGTTTGAAGTGGCCGCTTTTTCACTCACCGAAGTCGGTGAAATTTCCCCTCCATTAAAGACACCTTATGGCTACCACATTTTAAGATTAGAGGGAAAAAGAGAGCTTGCACCATACGAAGACATGGAGCAGAGTATAAAATCCAAGTTGTTTCGTCAATCCAAGTCTATTTTGATTCAATCTCAAGTGGAGGCTATTCAAAAAGCCCGTTATGGCTTTAAAGAAAACGAAAGCCTCATTCCTAAAATGTCTTCCGAGCTCAATAAGGTAGCCTTTGAAAATTTTGAAGCCACGCTGGTAGCTAAAGGCTGGAAAGAGGTCGAATTATTCAATCTGAAGGGGACTTCTTACACCCCTTCTTCCCTTTGGACATACATGAAAGGGCAGGAAACCCTTCCCCAGCCTACACAATCCACATTTGACGGGTGGTATGCTGCTTTTGTGAGACAAAAACTGGCAGAAACTGAAGAAAAGGATTTGGAAGAAAACAACAAGGATTACCAATTGCTTGTCAAGGAATATCGAGATGGTATTTTGCTTTTTTCTCTGAATAATCAAGAGGTTTGGCAAAAAGGAATCAACGATTCTATTGGTCAAAAGGTCTATTACAGTAATCATCTCCAAAATTATCAATGGAAAAATAGGGTACAGGCCTACCTCATCAAAGTAGAAGATAATTCTAAACTGGAGGGTGCCAGAAAATTCCTTCAATTCAAAAGTGTTGCCCCTTCTACTATTTCTGGTTTTGAGGCTGCCTTTCCCGAAGGTTTTACTGTAGAATCGGGCAATTTCGAATACGAAGACCATCCCCTCCTTTCTACGGTGGATGTCAGCAAGTCTTACCAAGAACGGGCTCAGGAAGGAGATACCTATTTGATTCTCTTGGGAAAATCAACCCCTGCAGGACCAAGGCTTTTTGAAGAGTCTAGAGGATTGGTGATAAGAGATTACCAAGATTTTCTTGAAAAATCACTGATGGAAAAGCTGCTCGCCAAATACCCCATTGTGATCAATGAAGCCGTGAAGGAAAAAGCATTT
Organism: Bacteroidota bacterium; assembly: GCA_016866385.1. Classification (GTDB taxonomy): domain Bacteria; phylum Bacteroidota; class Bacteroidia; order Cytophagales; family Cyclobacteriaceae; genus Algoriphagus. The sequence goes on along the minus strand of VGMU01000072.1, from coordinate 392 downwards.
GAGGACTTGAATCAGTAACCAAAAGCTGGCTAGCATTTCTTAAAAGAACTCACTTATGAATATAATTCGACGAATTTACCTCTTTGTTTGTCTACTTGGCATCTGGGCACAAGGATATGCTCAAGAAGCTGCTACAGGACAAGTATTAGATAAGATTGTTGGCAAAGTAGACAATAACATCGTACTGGAGTCTGAAGTACAAAAAACTTATATCGAAGCTATTTCTCAAGCCCAGCAGGGGATTGAAGCCCCTACCCGTTGCACAGTATTTGAGAGCCTACTCATCAATAAGCTTATGGTAGCAAAAGCAGAAATAGATTCGGTAATCGTCACTGACGCGGAAGTTTTGCTTCAGACCAACAATAGATTCAGCATGGTTATGCAACAGTTTG
>VGMU01000071.1 GCA_016866385.1 Bacteroidota bacterium | reverse complement strand
CTTTATTTTGATCATAACTTATAGTTGCTCCTCGAGTAAATTTCGGATCCAATTCGTATCCCTCTGGGTGTACTATGGTGAGCTCGTGTCCCATACCTAGCGACCATTCTGAAAAACTATTGGCTACTGCATGAGGAATTGCCTTTATGTGAGGCGCCCAAGTCAAAACTACTTTGGGTTTTCTTTGTGCAGGAGCGCATTCGGCTATTGTAATTTGATCTGCTAAACTTTGAAGGGGATGGCGAATAGCAGATTCCAAACTTACTACAGGTACTCCACTGTACTTGATAAACTGGTGCAAAACGTAATCTGTAGTATCCTCTTCTTTATTATTCAAGGTAGGAAAAGCTCGAATGGCCAGGATATCAAAATAATTTCCTAATACTGCTGCTGCATCTTTAATATGCTCCACAGTCCCTTTATTCATTATAGCTCCTTCCTGCATTTCCAGGGCCCAACCTTCTTTATCCATATTGAGTACCATGGCTTCCATACCAAGATGCTGGGCAGCGATTTGCGTAGAAACTCTTGTACGAAGTGAGGGATTCAAGAATATACAACCCACACGTTTACCTATTCCCTTGTGTTCATCCCTTCTAGGATTTGACTTAAAGGCCATGGCTAAGTGTAATAGCGTTTCTCCAAGGTCTTTGGATTCGAATTGAATAAAGTGCTTCATGCTCATTTTTTTAAAAAAATCATTATCCAATTAATTGTTTAACGCCTGCGTCAAGGCATCTACAAACGAATGTAGCTGATTCCATTGTATAGACAAAGGGGGAAGAACCCGAATCGTTTCCTTGGTGGCAGCAGAACCAGTAAAAATCTTATATCTATTAACCAAATCGTTACGAACGGGTGCTGCATCGCGATCCAAATCAATACCTACCATCAACCCTTTACCTCTCACGTCTTTCACCCCAGGAATGGACTTCAAGGCAGTAATCAATTTTTCTCCAAGTAGTAAGGCATTTGCTTGTAATTTTTCCATTTCCATTACTTCCAAAACAGCCAATCCTGCAGCACAAGCCACATGATTACCACCAAAAGTGGTACCAAGGAGACCACAACTGGGCTTGAATTCAGGAGATAAAAGAAGCCCCCCTAGGGGAAATCCATTCCCCATTCCTTTGGCAACGGTGATTAGGTCAGGTTGAAAACCCTCAACCCATTGATGCGCAAAGAAACGGCCTGTTCTTCCATACCCTGACTGCACTTCATCCAAAATCAACTTTACGCCCCATTGCTTGGCTAGTTTGGCTAAACCCAAAAGGAATTCAGGACTTGGCACTTGTATGCCACCTACTCCTTGAATGCCTTCGATAAGGATGCCAGCGATCGTATTTTGAGCAAGAACTTTTTCTACTTCCCCCAAATCTCCCCAAGGAAGAATATGAAAATCTTCCCTTGCATTGCAGGGAGCAATTAATTTGGGATTATCGGTTAGTGCAACAGCAGCAGAAGTTCTCCCATGAAAGGCACCTGAAAAAGAAATAAATCCTGATTTTTGAGTTGAAAAAGAAGCCATTTTTATGGCATTCTCATTGGCCTCTGCACCTGAGTTGACTAAAAACAATTGGTATTCGTGAAGACAAGATTGCTCAGCCAATTTGTTGGCTAAGGCTTGTTGAATGGGGATTTGAATGGAATTAGAGTAAAAACCCAAGGAAGAAAGTTGTTCACTTATTCTTTTCACATAATGCGGATGGCTATGTCCAATGGAGATGACCGCATGTCCTCCATAAAGATCAAGGTACTCGGTGCCCTTCTCATCCCAAAGGCGACACCCTTCAGCACGAACTATAGTGACGGGGATAAGCGGATATACATCAAATAATTTCATCTTGTGTGAGGTTGATGAACATAGAACTAATAAACACTAGACTTCAACTTGAGCCCCAAGCGTTCGTCCAAACCAAAGGCAAGATTAAAGTTTTGTACTGCTTGACCAGAAGCCCCTTTCAACAAATTATCAAGTACTGCATGGACGATTAACTGTCCAGCTTCTTGCTGTAGATGAAGAACGCAATTATTGGTATTGATCACCTGCTTCAAATGTACCTCCTGAGCTGAAATGTGGGTAAATCCAGCATCTTGATAGTAATTATGATAAATAGCTATGGCTTCGCTTAACGTCCCTGAAAAGGAAAAGTAAGCCGTTACCCAAATCCCACGAGTAAAATTTCCTCGGTAAGGAACAAATAGAATTTCTGGCGAAGTCTTATCCTGCAACTGAAGAAATGTTCTTTTAATTTCCTTCAAGTGTTGGTGAACGAATACCTTGTAAACTGAAATATTACCAGAGCGGTAACTAAAGTGCGTGGTTTCTGACAATCCTTTTCCAGCTCCGGTAGAGCCTGTAATTCCGGTTACATGAACGGTTTCCTTGATCCAAGCTTGTTGTATAGCTGGAGCAAGAGCCAGTTGTATAGCAGTTGCAAAGCATCCCGGATTTGCAATTTTCTTAGAAGCTTTGATTTTTTCTTTATTCACCTCGGGCAATCCATAAATAAAACCCTGGGATTCATCTCTAAAATCGTGGGAAAGGTCGATCACTACTGTACTTGGAGACAAGGAATAATTAGTTAAAAACGTCTCTGCTTCACCATGGGGTAAACAAAGGAACACAGCATCCAACTGGTCAACGGGTAGGTCATCTGAGAATACCAGATCGGATTCACCTAATAAATCCGAGTGCACCTCAGCTATTTTTTTTCCTTTTTGACTCGAAGAATGGAGACAAACCAATTCACAAGCTGGATGATGAATAAGAAGGCGTACTAGCTCTCCACCCGTGTAGCCTGCTGCTCCTACTATGGCTGTTTTAATAGTCTTCATGGCTTTCGGGTGACTTTGTGGAAAATGGCTGTTTGGTTACCTAAAATTCTAGTAAACCCTTTCACATCTTCCCCTGTGTATCCCTTATTCATCTCACCATAAGATCCAAATTTGGAAGACATCAAATCAAATTCTGATTTGATTCCGAGTAAGGTAAATCGATAGGGTTGAAGCAAGACCCGTACTTCTCCGGTCACAAACTTTTGGGTGTCTTTTAAAAAAACTTCCAGGTTGCGCATGACGGGATCCAAATAATGCCCTTCATGCAAATGGTTGCCGTAGAATTCGGCCACTTGCTTTTTCCAAGACAACTGCCATTTGGTTAGGGTATGTTTTTCTAACAGGTGGTGCGCCTTGATTATTATTAGGGGAGCAGCAGCTTCAAAGCCTACTCTTCCTTTAATTCCAATAATGGTATCCCCCACATGAATATCTCTTCCTATACCATAAGGTGCGGCCAATGCTGATAGTTCAAGAATGGCTTCTACCGGGCTAGAATACCTAGTTCCGTTGCAAGCAAGTAATTCTCCTTCCACAAATTCTAACGTAACTTCAGAAGGATCTTTTTTACTTACTGGAGTGGGCCAAGCTTCTTCTGGAAGAAAACCAGTGGAACTCAAGGTCTCTTTTCCTCCTACAGAAGTACCCCAAATTCCTTTGTTAACCGAGTAGGCTGCCTTTTCAAAATTCATTTCCACCCCATGCTTTTTGAGGTAATCTATTTCTTCCTGTCTAGATAGCTTTAGATCTCGAATGGGGGTGATAATTTCTAAATCGGGTGCAAGGATATGAAAAATCATATCAAAACGAACTTGATCATTGCCAGCACCCGTGGACCCATGAGCTACTGCCTCAGCTCCTACAGATAACGCATATTCAGCCAAAGATGTAGCTTGAACAATGCGCTCTGCTGAGACGGATAGGGGATAGGTATCGTTTTTTAAAACATTGCCAAAAATCAAGTACTTGATTACCTGTTGGTAATAAATTTCTTTGACCTCCAAGACTCGAAATGAGGCAATTCCCAATACCTCTGCTCTACCTTGGATATCAAGTAATTCTTCCTTTGAAAATCCTCCCGTATCTACCAATGCCGCATGAACTTCATAACCTAGGTCTTTGGAAAGGTGAAGGGCACAAAAGGTGGTATCTAAACCACCACTATAGGCTAAAACTACTTTTTTCATACCTAAATTTTTAGTCTTTCTTTTTTGTTTTGGGATCGTATAACATGGCAGTGCAAAGGCAATTTTGACGTTTTTTAGACATTAAAATCTCAAAATTGATACAACTTTGACATCCTTTCCAAAATTCCTCATCGTCAGTTAGGTCTGCATAAGAAACAGGGATGTAACCCAATTCTGAATTAATTTTCATCACCGCAGCTCCAGTAGTCAGACCAAAAATTTTGGAATCTGGATACTTTTGTTGACTCAACTTAAATACTTCTTGCTTTATTTTCCTAGCAAGGCCAGATTGTCTAAATTCTGGGGAAACAATTAAGCCGGAATTGGCCACGAATTTTCCGTGCCCCCAGGCTTCTATATAACAAAATCCTGCCCAAACACCTGTATCTGTAAGAGCGATTACTGCTTTTCCTTCTTCCATTTTGGCCTCGACATAGGCTGGGCTTCGTTTAGCAATTCCTGTACCCCGTGCCTTCGCTGAGTTTTCCATTTCAGCAGTGATTTGGCTGGAATACTTCTTGTGGGATGCATCTGCTACACAAATGATAAATGAAATTTCACTCATAGGAATTAATGGACATCATCTCTGATGTTATTTTGGACTATTATAGGGATTAAAATGGCTAGTGGTGTTTTCCCCGTAGGAAAACAAGAAAATGCGAAGGGTCAAGCCCTGAAGGCCTGCCTCGAAAAAGTCATTGGAACTGAGGCAACGCTTATCTCATAAGCTTTGAGCATCAAAGCCAGATGAGAAAGATCTAATAGATTTAGGGTAGTTGCCATCATACAAGGGTGCAAATGTTGTATGTACAGCAAAGAATTGCAAGTAAATTGAGTAAAAACTTAATAAAAATGAAAAAAAAATCCTTTTCTAATGCAAAAGCTGAGACAAAGGGGCGATTTTTTTATTTAAACAAAATTATTTTGCCATGTCTTTTAACGCGGCTACCAAGTTATCGCAATCCGCTGTACTGGTGTAAATATTAGGACAAACCCGCACACCTCGAACACCCGCACCGTCAATAGCCGCAGTAAAAATCTTGTATTTCTCTAATAGAATTTTACTCATTTCAGAAGGAGTGTATTTTTCCACCCATACGTTACCAATTCCACAGCAACGTTCAGGATCTTCTGGTGTATTTACTTGAATTCCAGAAATACCACGAACCTGATTGCTCCAATACTTTTGTAAAAAGCGCAATCGGTCTTCCTTTCTTTTGGATCCAATTTGCTCTTGAAAGGCGATAGCATCGATCACTGTCAGGTCGGTAGCTGCTGGATGTGTACCGATATGATTGAGATAACCTATGGTTTCAAGACTGAGATTGAATGGAGCCAAAAGGGGCTGAATCTTCTGGATTTTATCTTTTTTCACATACAACATGCCTGCGCCCAAGGGAACACTCAACCATTTGTGCAAACTAGAACCGTAATAATCACAGTCCAGGTCATGCATAGAAAAAGTAAAATGACCCACCGCATGCGCCCCATCCAGCATAATATCCACCCCATGTGCATGCGCCATATCGGCAATTTTTCTGACGGGTAAGATCTGTCCAGTGATATTTACGATATGAGGCACCATCATCAATTTGGTCTTGGGAGTAATGGCATTGCGGTAGACTTCCACTACTTCTTCATCCGATATTGGATGCATGGGTATATCGACTTTAATGGTTTTTATCCCCCAACGCTTGGATGCCAATTCAAACATGGTCTGCATACTACCGTAATCCTGATTTGCATATACTGCTTCATCTCCAGCCTGCCAAGGAAAGCCTGAAATGATTAAGTCTAGAGATTCGGTGGTGTTCCTGGTCAACACAACTTCTTCAGAATCAGCACCAACCAATTTTGCAAGTGCAGCAGCTGATTTGGCTTTATTTTCAACTTGGACACCCCGCATGTAATGGGAGCCTTGATAATTGACCTCTCTGATATGGGAAATATATTTTTCTAAAAGTTCTTCTGGTAAAAAACAATAATAGCCGTTCTCGAAATTCAGGTAATCGGGTTTGAGTTTATATCCTGCTCGAAGTTGATCCCAAATATCCTCCCGATTCCAATCCACATTTTTCAAAGAAATAGCCTGCACAGTGCTTGGAAATAAACTTCCTCCAATACCTAAGGCAGTGATGTTTTTTAAAAAGGTTCGCTTGTTCATCAGTTAGGACTTTTATAAGAAATAGGAAAGTAACCAAATAAGCAGTAAAAAAATAGCCATTCCTGTAATCCAAGGTGCTCGTTTTGGAAATTCATATCCGCAAATAGAGCAAATGGATAATGAACTTTCAATTTTCATGGCACAAGAAGGGCATTCTTTTTTTTTCATGAATTTGCTGGCTTCAACTTACCTTTTCTTACCAAACCCCTCTTGTTTTCATTTTCAAGGTGTAGACAGATCCCATGGCAGTTATAAACAATACATTCCTAGTCAAGGTACCAAAAGTTACATTGGCTGTCCAGTTTTCAGGGACAGGAATGTGGGCAATTTTTTCTCCAAACTTATTAAAAATCGTTACTCCCTTGCCCGTGAGGTAAACATTGCCTTTATCGTCTATGGTCATGCCATCAGACCCCATTTCGCAGAAAAGGGTTTTATTGGTCAAATACCCGTCATCTTGTATGTCATACTTCCAAGTTTTGGATGCTCCGATATCGGCCACATAAAGAATCTTTCCATCGGGAGTTCCAATGATCCCGTTGGGTTGGGTCAAATCTTGGGTAACCCTAAACAATTCCGTTCTATCCTCAGAAATAAAATAAACGTGTTGTCCATCCTGTTCCATTTCTTTCCCACGAATCCCTTCCCAATAGGGACGGGGATACAAGGGATCGGTAAAGTACAGTCCTCCACTTGGTCGAACCCAAACGTCGTTGGGGCCATTCAATTTTTTCCCCTTAAAAGAAGTGACCAAGACTTTTTCCTTTCCCGATTGCATATCAAATTCTATTAATTCATTTTTTAAATCGGCCGCTGCTATCACTTTTCCATCCAATTGAACAAACAAACCATTGGATCTACCGGTACCTTCTTTGACCAAGGAAACTTGATTGCTATTGGCATTCCAGAGGTAAATTTTATCGTTAGGTTGGTCAGTAAAATAAATATCTCCAAAGCGGTTCACCGCTGGACCTTCAGTAAAAGAAAATCCATCTTTCACTTTTTCCAATTGAGCGCCTTTGGCAACAATACCTCGCTTGTCATCAATTTGTGCGAGTAGACTGTAGTGAAAAGCTAGTAAGAATACGAAAAAAGATAATAAAGAGACGTAAAATTTCATGGGGGAAGATGTTATTTTCTATTCATCACTAAAACGAGTTTGTCCACTTCAGGACTGTAAGCCATCCTACTGATGCCTTGATGACTTGAAGATTCAATTTTTCCAATAGATTGCCAATCAGAATCCCGAATATGTTTTAAAAAAACTTCATTTCCTTTGGCCATAAGAAGGTGGTTTTTATCTATCCAAATGAAATCTTGGGAGGCAGGAAGGGCCATTCCATATGATTTTTTTTCTCCTGATTTTAATTCTACTGAGGCCATTTCAAAAGCCTTTTCTTCTTGGTTTTCCATTGTTATTTTTCTATTCAAATAAGAAATCTCAGCGGTAGAAGGCCTGCGTCTTACGGTTCGACCAATATCGGTATCTAAGGTATCCACTTTTCCTTTTCCGCGAACGTAGATCAAAGAATTGGGATCTCCCAACAAAAAAAATGCAGCTTTTCCCTCAAACCAATCGTAATATCCTACAGGAAAAATATCTTCATACAATAGTTCTGGGGCTTCACCTGTAAGGGGATATAACCAAAGCCTTTGGGTACCATCAGGCTCAACCACAATAGCCGAAAAATAGGATCCACATTCGGTGAGGCTAGGAGAATATTCACTTCGATCAGGAGTTTTAGTAAGGTTGGTAAATCGATTGGTTCGAAAACTGTATAAGATGATGTCGTGATTTCCCTCATCATCAGCTGAAGAAAATAGCAATTCCGAATCGTTGATAAAACATGGCTGGTTGTCGTATTCAGGCCGGTTGGTAAGTGGCTTGGCCGTATATGGCATTATTTTTAGTTTCCCACCTTTACCTGAAATATCTACCAACCACAAGTCTGTAGCTACTTGAGCCCTGACCGGGTTAATAACAAAGAAGAGGTTTAGCAGAAGGGTAAAAGTTATTTTTTGCATAGAATTAATTTCTGATTTAACTAAAGTAAATATTTTCGGTTAAGAACAAGTGAATCTACTTTCTCAATATTCAAACTCAATTTTTGACCAATTGCGGTTAAAAAAAGATTTTTTGGCTGATCAGGCAGTGCTAGCGTTGGTTTCGAATCCACATTTCGCAAAAGAAATCAATTCTTGGGAATCCATTCCAGATATTTTTCCGGAAGATTTTCCGGAGAAATTGCAATGTTATTTTGAAATTTTCATAAAAAAAGAAAAAGAGTTTACAGCAAAAGAACATCAACTAGCTCAGGCCTATTTTGAGTTGAATGGGGATTTATACCTTGCCATGCTCGGCTTTTATTCCTTGCCTTATTGCTATGCATTTGCCGATGGAGCGCAAGTGCTAGTGCGATCCCAGCGAATACTGGATCAAATTGGAGAAAGACTAGGGGAGACCACCCGTTTTGTATTGGATATTTTTAAGCCAGGCGCGTTTACAAGTCAAGATGCTGCATATTTAGCTTGCGCTAAGGTTCGGTTGATTCATGCATTTAGTCGCTATTTTATTCGAACTTATTTCAAGGATTGGAATGCTTCCTTCGGAGAGCCTATCAACCAGGAAGACCTTTTGGGTACTAATCTTGCATTCAGTCACATTGTTCTACGAGGAATGTTCAAAATAGGAAAGAGGCCAAGCCTAGAAGAACACAAAGCTATACTTGGGTATTGGAAATGGATTGGGGAACTTTTAGGAGTGGAAACTAGCCTATGGCCTAGCAGTCCGAAGGAAGCTTATGAATTGGATCGCTTAATCCGGAAGAGGCAATTGAAGGCATCTGAGGCAGGAAAGAAACTTACCCGTGCGCTTCTCGAATTCTATCAGAAAAACATTCCAGATGCGCTTTTAACTGCTCAGATGGAGTCAATACTGGCATTTTTTCTTGGAAAAGAAGCGTCCAAGGCGGTTGGTATTTCATCTAAGCTTCAGGTTCCAGGGGATATTTTGGGCCAAGTATTAAAGGGGACAGGATTCAAAACTTTTGGGTCTCAAAAAAATTATTTGGCTTTGAAAAAGAATTTAGACTCTCAACAACTTTTACAATTTGGCAGGGTGCTAAAAATTCAACTTCCAGAGTTTAATCGTTCGTAATCGCGCACCTTACTGTTCACTAATGCAACAGGTTTTATACTTTCCAAACAAAAAACCTTCTTAACCCATTTTTTTACAGTATGGCATCATTTTCGTAATTAGGAAAACAATGAAAGGTCTTTCGAAAAGAATGAATCAATGGCCCCTGGAACTTATCTTCTGGATTGGAAGCATGGCGGCCATTCTTACGATCAATCCTGAAGTCGAGGCAATTAGTATTTGTCCATTACACCAGATGGGCCTGGATTGGTGTCCAGGATGTGGATTGGGACGA
>VGMU01000070.1 GCA_016866385.1 Bacteroidota bacterium | reverse complement strand
GAGAACATGCCCAAGACGGGCTTTACCAGTTCTCCCCCTGCGGAGGAAATCAGAATCGAACCGACAATGGGTCCCGTGCAAGAGAAGGATACAAGGACCAAGGTAAAGGCCATGAAAAATACTCCCGAAAGCCCCCCTTTTTCTGCTTTTGCATCGATTTTGTTCACAAAACTGGAAGGGAGTGTCAGTTCAAACATTCCCAAAAAGGCCAGCGCAAACACCACAAAAATCCCAAAGAAAAAGACATTGGGCGCCCAGTGGGTAGCAAGCCAATTGGCAAACTCTGGACCTTGAATGGCTGCCACAGCTGTGCCTGCAATGGTATAAATGCCGATAATCGAAATGCCGTAGATAAAGGCCTGGCGAATGCCTTCGGATCGTTTTTTGGATCTTCCAGTGAAGAAGCTCACCGTCATGGGAATCATAGGAAAAACACAGGGGGTGAGCAAGGCAGCTAGACCAGCCAGAAAGGCCAATACCATAAAACCAAGCAAAGTCTCTGGTTCTTCTTCCAAAGGAACTGTGGGAGCTTGTGGAAGCAATGAAGTCTCGGTAGTATCCTTACTTTCAGCTAAAAGCGACTCGGAAGTACTTAGGGAGACACTATCTACCAAACTTTCTTCCTCGCTTGGAGTAGCTTCCTTGGCAGCTTCTTTGGCGTTAAAAGGTACATTCACTGCCAGTTCATAATTGACACACTGTCCAGTGAGGTCAGAACACATTTGGTATTCTAGGGAGCCCTCTATGGCGCCTGAGGTAGTGTTGAGAACGATCTCTTGTTCAAACCTTCCCTTACCCATGAAGTAGGTAACGTCTCCTTTCCATACTTCATCGAATTTCTTTTTTGGATTGATAGGTAGGAGCTTGCCTGAAAGGGTATAATTAGAAGAATTTGATGGAACAAATTGGGTCAACAGGGGCCCCAAGTTTTTGTCAAAGTCATTGGAATATACGTACCATCCCATGGGGATTTGGGCCTCCATGACCAAGGTCGCTTTTTCCCCCACCTGAAGCGGTCCAGGGGCAAGGCTTACCGACCAGATGGGAGGCTTGACCAATTGCCCCTGTGCTCCCAAAGAAAAAAACAGGAGTAGCGGAAGTAGAAGGGAGCAGATTTTGCGGTAAGGTGTGCGCATTGGGCTAGATTTAAAAACCAAACGGGGAAGGAGGCGAATTGGGTTTATTTTGGACAGCTTGTGCTTAGTTGGAGACAGAAGAAAGCTTACTAAAATGATGAAAGAAGGTAATAATGGTTTCTATTCCAATAAAGTAATTTTTCACCCCATAATGTTCGTTGGGAGAATGAAGGGCATCGGTATCTAGGCCAAAACCAAATAGGATGGGATCAGAGCCCAGTTCTTTTTGAAAGAGCGCCACGATAGGAATGGATCCCCCTTCTCGGGTAGGAATGGGTCTTTTGCCGAAGGTCTCCTCCATGGCTGCTTCTGCCGCTTGGTAGCCTAAGGAAGAGTCAGATACCACCGCAGGAGCGCCTCCATGGTGTGCTTTTACTTTGACGGTCACCGATGCTGGGGCGATGGCTTTGAAATGATTTTCAAAGAGGGTGGCGATCTCGTGCCAGTCCTGATCAGGGACCAAGCGCATGGAAATTTTAGCAAAGGCCTTGGAAGGCAGCACCGTCTTGGCCCCTTCTCCGGTATAGCCCCCCCAAATCCCATTGACATCTAGCGTAGGCCGGATGCCCACCCGCTCAATGGTGGTGTATCCCTTTTCTCCGTGAACGTCTTCGATGTCAAGCTTGGCCTTGTATTCTGAAAGATCAAAAGGAGCTTCATTGAGCCGCTGACGCTGAGAAGGACTCAATTCTTGAACTTTATCATAAAAGCCAGGAAGGGTGATGCGCTCGTTTTCATCCTTGAGGGAAGCAATCATCTGGCAAAGCACATTGATGGGATTGGCGACTGCTCCTCCGTAGGTTCCGGAATGCAAGTCTCTATTGGAGCCTGTGACTTCCACCTCCATGTAGGCCATGCCCCTAAGCCCCACGGTGATGGAAGGGTCTTGCATGCCAATCATGTGGGTGTCAGAAATTAAAATCACATCTGATGTTAAGCGGTCTTTGTTGGCTAGTACAAATTGATTTAAATGATCAGAACCTATTTCTTCTTCTCCTTCTATCATAAATTTTACATTGCAAGGCAGGGTCCTTGTGGCAACCAAGGTTTCTAGGGCCTTGATGTGCATGTAAAATTGCCCCTTATCGTCAGCTGCTCCCCGAGCAAAAATCGCCCCTTCTGGATGCGTGCTCGTTTTTTTGATGACAGGCTCAAATGGTGGTGAATCCCAAAGTTCGTAGGGATCCGCAGGCTGCACGTCGTAGTGACCATACACCAACACGGTGGGCAACTTGGGGTCAATGATTTTTTCCGCATACACGATGGGATGCCCAGGGGTTGGGCAGATCTCTGCTTGATCTGCTCCAGCTTTTAAAAGAGAGGCTTTCACATATTCGGCAGCGGCGTGCACCTCCTTAGAAAATTTAGGATCTGCACTTACCGAAGGAATGCGAAGGAGCTCAAGGAGTTCTTCTAAAAAGCGGTCTTTATTCTTTTCTATAAAAGAGGGTATGGTCATAAGTAGGGGCTATAATTGCTTCAAAATTATTCCTTTCAGAAGGATTTTCCTTCTTTTTTTCTTCTTTTGTGGTACCTACTGGAAGGGAACTCATGAAAGCCATACTTTGTACCCATTACGGAATGCCCGAGAACTTATCCTTGCAGGAAATCCCAGTACCCAGCGCAGGGCCAAAGCAAGTCCTTATTCGTGTTCATGCCTGTGGAGTCAATTTTCCCGATTTGCTATTGATTCAAAACAAGTACCAATTCAAGCCGGAACTTCCATTTGTGCCAGGGGGAGAGGTGGCAGGGACGATTTGTGAATTAGGAGAAGGGGTGGAAGGGCTGGAGCTAGGGCAGGCTGTATTGGCCTTGTGTGGATGGGGGGGATTTGCTGAAAAAGTTGCCGTGGAGGTAGATCGAGTTCTTCCTTTGCCGTCGGGAATTTCGTTTGAGATCGCAGCGACGACCTTGTATACCTACGGTACTTCCTACCATGCCTTGAAGGATCGTGCAGGATTGCAGGCTGGGGAAACCCTCTTGGTCTTGGGAGCGGCAGGGGGCGTAGGCTTGGCAGCAGTAGAGCTTGGTACGTTGATGGGGGCACGCGTAATCGCAGCAGCTTCCTCAGAGGAAAAGTTGGCACTTTGCAGAAAAAAGGGAGCAGTGGAAACGATCAATTACGAAAGCGAGGAGCTCAAAACGCGGATCAAAGAACTCACGGATGGAAAAGGGGTAGACTTGGTGTATGATCCTGTGGGGGGAAAATTTGCCGAAGCAGCCCTGCGTGGAATGGCCTGGAAAGGGAGGTACTTGGTGGTAGGCTTTGCAAATGGGGAAATCCCGCAGCTTCCGATGAATCTTCCCCTGTTGAAGGGCTGTTCGGTGGTTGGCGTGTTTTGGGGGCAATTTTCCAAATTGGAACCGATGGCAAGCGACAGCAATACCCGTCAACTGCTGGCCTGGATTCAGGAAGGAAAAATAGCACAACACATTGGTTCAAGGTATAGCTTAGCAGAGGCTCCTCGTGCGCTTCAGGATGTCCTTGATCGTAAAATGCTGGGCAAGGGAGTGGTACTTTTAGTAGCAAGTATCTAGATTGTACGAAGTACCAAGTACAATGTACCAAGATCCTTAAGTAGCAGAATTGTAGTCTAATTCGAATCCCTACTTTGTACTTGGTACCTGGTACATTGTACAATTTTCACAAATAGGCCCCCGTGAGGTTATTCTTTTCTTTCGCCAAGTCCTCGGGCGTTCCAGCAAAGCATAAATTTCCTCCTTTGTGGCCTCCTTCTGGTCCCAAGTCAATCACCCAATCGGCCGATTTAATTACCTCCGTGTTGTGCTCGATGATGATCACAGAGTGCCCCTGATCGATTAAGGCATTGATGCTATGGAGCAACTTGCTGATGTCATGGAAATGTAAGCCCGTGGTCGGCTCATCAAAAATAAAGAGCACATGATCTCCTGGCTTAGTGCCCCCTTTTCCCAAAAAAGAGGCCAACTTCACCCGCTGTGCCTCCCCTCCGGAAAGGGTATTGGAGCTCTGTCCCATCCCAATGTAGCCAAGCCCCACTTCTTGTAGGGGTTCTAAACGAGAAACAATCTGGTTTTTTCCTTTGAAAAAAACCAGGGCTTCGTCAATACTCAGGTCTAAAATCTCGGAGATGTTTTTGTTTTGGTACAGTACCTCGAGAATCTCATTTTTGAAGCGCTTGCCTTTGCACGACTCACAAGTCAGGTGCAGGTCCGCCATAAACTGCATTTCCACGGTGACGGTTCCTTCTCCTTGACAAGCTTCGCAACGCCCCCCGTCCACATTGAAAGAGAAGAAGGCCGGTTTGTACCCTCTTTGTTTGGCAAGGGGCTGTTCTGAAAATAAGGTGCGAATGGCATCGTAAGCTTTGACGTAGGTTACGGGATTGGAGCGGGAGGACTTGCCAATAGGATTTTGATCTACAAACTCTACCTGGGTGATTTTTTTGTAATCCCCTTCCAATTTGTCGTACCTCCCTGCTTCCTCCCCTACCACGCCCAGGTACTTTCCCAAAGCAGGGTAGAGAATTTTTTTCACTAAAGTAGACTTCCCAGATCCTGAAACACCCGTGACCACGGTAAGGGTATGAAGTGGGAACTGAACGGTAAGATTTTTAAGGTTATTTTCTCGGGCACCTCTCACCACTACAGCATCTTTCCAGGGGCGATTGCTGGTCTTGGTGATGATGTTTTCTTCTCCTCGGAGGTATTTGGCCGTATGCGTAGTTGCCAAACGAAGCAAGTCTTCCATGCTTCCCTGAAACATCAACTTTCCTCCATGCACGCCCGCCTCTGGACCAATGTCAATCACTTGGTCCGCGGCTTTCATCACCTTTTCTTCGTGCTCCACCACAATGACCGTGTTGCCCAGATCTCTCAATGCTTTCAACACTTCTATCAGACGATCGGTATCTCGAGGGTGAAGCCCAATGCTGGGTTCGTCTAAGATATACATAGAGCCTACTAGAGCAGAGCCCAGGGAAGTAGCCAATTTGATGCGTTGGTATTCTCCTCCAGACAAGCTGGAGGTCAGGCGATTTAAAGACAAATACCCCAGTCCCACTTGATTCATAAAATCCAAGCGACTCGTAATTTCCTTTAGAAGTCTGTGAGCAAGCTTGGCTTCATGTTCTCCCAAGGGTAGCTCTTGAAAAAAGTGTAAGGCCTCGTCAATGGGCTTCAATACCAAGTCTATCAAAGAGGAACCACCAATTTTTACATAGGAAGCATCCTTCCGCAATCGTGTACCCCTACAATCTGGGCAGGTAGTCCTACCTCTAAATCGAGAGAGCATTACCCGATATTGAATCTTGTAGGTCTTGCTCTCCAAATCTGCAAAATAGGCGTTCAGTCCTTGGAAGTAAGCATTGCCAGTCCAAAGGAGCTCCTGTTCTTTTTCTGACAGTTCGCTATATGCCCTATGTATAGGGAAGTCAAACTCAATGCCTTTTTTGAGTAGGGGCTCTAACCACCCCTTTCCACTTTCTCCTCTCCAGGGAGCAATGGCCCCTTCATACACAGAAAGCTCCTTGTCGGGGAACACCAATTCTCGATCTATTCCCAATACGGTTCCGAATCCCTCACATCGCTTGCAAGCCCCATAGGGGTTGTTGAAAGAGAAAAAATTGACTGAAGGGAGCTCAAAATTCATCCCATCCAATTCAAATCGATCCGAAAATTCTTTTCTATCTCCTTCAGAAATGGAGACTATACAGGTACCGTGGCCCTCAAAAAGAGCCGTTTGAATGGAATCTGCCAATCGAAATTGATTGTCCTCCTCCTCCTGCTGAACGCTCACTCGATCTATGAGTACTTCTATGTTTACTCGCTCTATTTTTCCTTGACTCAATATCTCCTCAATACCCAGTACTTGGCCCTCTGCCAACACTCGGGTATACCCTTTTTGAAGCAGCAGCTCAAGCTCCTGTTCCATTTTTCGGTTTTTTCCGAGCTGAAGCGGACAAGAAATCATGACCTTGCTCCCCTCTTCTAGGGAATTGACATAGTCTACGATGTCGCTTACCGTATGGTGCTTGACTTGATTTCCAGAGATGGGGGAATAGGTCTTGCCCACCCGGGCAAAGAGCAACTTGAGGTAATCGTAAATTTCTGTAGTGGTCCCTACCGTAGATCGGGGATTTTTGGTACTCACTTTTTGTTGGATGGCAATCGCTGGAGATACTCCTTTGATGTACTCCACCTCGGGTTTTTCCATTCTCCCCAAAAATTGACGGGCATAGGAGCTCAAACTTTCTACATACATCCGCTGCCCCTCGGCAAAAAGGGTGTCGAAGGCTAAGGAGGATTTGCCCGAACCGGATAGCCCGGTGATGACCACAAATTTATTTCTCGGAATGGCTACGCTCAGGTGTTTGAGGTTATTGACCTGCGCATTTTTTATCAAAATAAATTCCTTGGGATCAAGGCTATCGATATCTTCAGGGGAAATTAAGGTAGTCCCAGTCATAACCTGCAATTTAGCAAACAATTCGCGCAAGTACAGGAAAAGTTCAAAGTTGCGGCACAATTTTGAGGGATGGCCCTTCAAATTCTTCCCCTCAGGAGGCCCCCTCTGTCAAATTAATTCCTTTCTTCGCATCATGGATCTGGACTATCTTCAAACTGGACTACGCGAGGCCCTGCAGCAACTCAGTTGGCTGGAGGGTTTAGCCGTTTTTATGGGAATAGCTTCGGTTTATTTTTCCATGAAGCGAAACATTTGGGTCTACCCTAGCGGTATGGTGTCCGTCCTTATTTATGTTTGGATTTGTTTTCACTACGGGCTCTATGCCGATATGGGGATCAACGCTTACTACTTTGGCATGTCCGTCTACGGTTGGTATGTATGGTCACGTCCCCAAGAGCAGCCAAGCTCCCTATTGGTCAGTTGGCTGGATGGGAAAGGCTGGCTTCTTTCACTTGGCTTTTTCCTAATTTCTTTTGCCCTCTTGGTGGGTGTATTGCTTAAGTTTACAGACAGCACAGTGCCCTATTGGGACTCCTTTACTACCGCCTCTGCTTTTGTTGCCATGTGGTTGATGGCCAAGAAAAAGATAGAAAACTGGATTTTTTGGATCCTAACCGATGTGGTTTCCGTACCGCTCTATTTTCATAAAGGACTTTTGCTTACCTCCTTTCAGTACCTATTTTTTACGGGCTTGGCTATTGCAGGCTTTTTTTCCTGGATAAAAGCGTATCATCGACATGGAAAAGCCTAAGCGGATTCTCATTTTAGGCCCTGAGTCAAGCGGCAAAAGCACTTTGGCGGAAGCTTTGGCCCAACATTTCCAAGAACCCTGGGTTCCCGAGGTCGCCAGGCAGTACTTGCAAGACTTGAACCGACCCTATGATTTTGAGGACCTGTTGCACCTAGGGAAACAACAAATGCGCTTGGAAGATGAACAGGCCTCCAAGGCCAAGTCCTACCTATTTTGCGATACCGACTTGCGGGTAATTCAGATTTGGTCCCTGCACCGCTTTGGGAAAATTGATCCCTGGGTGCAGGAAGAATTGGGACGGCGTACCTACGACTTGATCCTCTTGTGCGCCCCTGACTTGCCCTGGCAAGCGGATCCCTTGCGGGAACATCCACTTCCTGAGCACCGAGAGGGATTTTTTGAGCAATACCTGCAGTTGGCTAAAGAGAGTGGAATATCCTATAGGATCATCTCAGGAAATGCGGAACAAAGAGTAAGGACTTCTCTGGAGGCCATTCACGCTATGGGCTAATCCCAAAACTTAGCGTTCAGGAGCAGTACGAGTAGCTATAAACCGGTACGTTGCTTCAAAAGCCTTTACCCAATTTTGATGAAGCAAGAAGGAATGTACTTCGTCAGGGAAAACCAATTGCTCTACCTCTACGCCTTGCTTACGAAGAACCTCTGCAAGTTCTACACTTTCAGAAAAGAGCACATTGCGGTCGTCATCTCCATGAATCAGCAACACGGGATCTTTCCAATGCTTCACATGTGCCATGGGGGAGGACCTGAAAGCCAGGTCTGCCATTTCTGGAAACTTTTCGGGAGCATACCACGGCGCAAAGACAGGAATGTCCTTGTTCCAATTATGTACCCCATGAATGTCCACCCCCACATGAAATTTTTCGGGGGCTTGGGAGAGTGCATGGGCAGTCAGATATCCCCCGTAGCTCCCTCCCCAAGGAGCAATTTGGCTAGCATCCACATCGGCTCTAGCGGCTAGGTAGTCTGCGGCGGCGAGGACGTCTTGTACTTCGCTGGCCCCTCCTGCACCATAGGCAGTAGCCTCTCTAAAGGCCATTCCATACCCTATCCCACTTCGATAATTTAACGTAAGTGCCACATAGCCTTGGGAGGCAAAATATTGCTGGGCCCCATAGGTGTGGGAATAATACAATCCATAATTGTACCCCAAAAGCATTTGCCTGCGGCTACCTCCATGCAAAAAGATCACGGCGGGATATTTTTTCTTAGGGTCATAATTTGCTGGGAGAAAAAGCTGCACATGGCTTTCAAATCCATCTTTGGCTGTGATGATTAAGGACTGGGGTTTGCTGAAGGTAGTTGGAAAGGTATTGGGAAAGTAGGCCTCAGCCAGCATTTTACTTCCTGTGCCTAGGTGAAGCATGGGCCATCCCGGCCTGTTCCAATCCGACGAAAAGCTGGCCCATCCATTTTCTAGTGCCACTGGCGCCCAGTCAATGCGCTCGGGGGATGAAAGCAAGGTCATTTCAAAGGTGGAAAGGTTGAGCCTAGAAACTTGCCTTCGATCGATGTTGCCGATATTGTGCGTGACCAGGAGTTCTTTCTTATGGTAGGATGTCTGTACCCATTCCACCTGGCCCTCTCCTGGTGTTAGGTGTTTTACGACCTTACTTTCAGGATGAATAGCATAGAGCTGCATCCAATTGTTTTTTTCCCAAGGAAAAACCAAATAGCCTGTTTCCGTCCACCAAAGACGCTCGGAGACCGCCGGCAAGTCATCCACCATCACCGAACCAGGGCCTTGATCTGCCTTCCAAACTTCTCTTTCCTGAAGAGTGCTCAGCTCGAGCACGCGAATGCTCCAGGGATTGGCAGAGGTCAATGCGGTGAAGGGCAGGTGATTTAATACGTTGGGTACCCGTAGATACGCCAAATGCTTGCCATCTGGACTCCAAGAGGGATAGCTATCGTGATCTAAGCTGGCCTCAGGGTAGTGCAAGGATTTTTTCTCCATGTCCCAAATCCCTACAAAGGAGTGGTCCGTGCGATTGGAAACGAAAGATAAGAATTTTCCATTAGGAGAAAAGGATAAACTAGATGCTGTACCTCGAGCGGTAAAGAGGGCTTTACTCATGGCGCTACTGTCTGCTAGCGTTTTGAGATATACTTCTCCTCCTTGGATATAGGCTATTTTGCTGCCGTCTGGACTAAAAACAGGGGAGGTGCCAAAACCCAAGTCACTCTGTCGCCCCGTCGAGAGGTCCAAGCGATAGATTTTTTTATTGGTGTTTTCCTGAAGTTGAGCAGGATTGGCCGCATAGCCATTTCCATTCTTGGGATTGCCGCGTACAAAGAGCAGGGACTTTCCATCGGGTGAAAAAACCAGCGGGCCTAAGTCAATCCCCTGGTCTCCTCGGAAGGTAGTAAGTACCTGGGTCTGGTAATCTGGCGCTTTGGCATAAAAAATATTTCGCTCTCCTTTATCGTTGAATACCCAAGCCAAGTCCTTACCATCAGGAGATGCCGTAAGGTAGGTAGGAAAAGGGGCCGCAAGGTAATCCCCCACTTGCTGAGAAAATCCTGGAAGGAAAAGCAGTACTAAAGAAATAAGCAAAACAAAATTTTTCATG
>VGMU01000069.1 GCA_016866385.1 Bacteroidota bacterium | reverse complement strand
AAACATGAGGGAGGAAAATGAAATTTAAAAAGGAATTTTTCCTTTTTAAAAAATAAACTCACTTTCTTTCCACAGTTACTCTTCCCCAGATCACAACTACCTCTAAAAACTTGTGGGAGGAGAGCTACTGATTGGGTAGCTAGAGACAAGGGAAGACCTGGGGTATTTAGCAAGTGAACTAGTAAAAAAACTCTTATATTTAAGTTTACCTGAACAATAAACTATAGATTTAACCCAAAATGAAATCCTACCCCAGCATATTCAATGATGTCATCGGCCCAGTCATGCGCGGCCCTTCGAGTTCACATTGTGCTGCATCCATTCGGATTGGAAGGATGTGCCTCGACTTGATGGATGAGGATATCCAGGAGGTGTATGTGGAATTTGACCCCAACGGTTCACTTGCCACTACGCACAAAGGACAGGGCTCTGACATGGGATTGTTTGGGGGATTTTTGGGTTGGGAAGCCTACGAAGAGCGTCTCCCAGATTACCTGCGAGCCATTGAGGAAGCCGGTATCCAGATAAAAATCGATATCCATCCCATAGGCGCCACCCATCCAAATACCTACAAACTTACGCTCTCCAATAAAAAGGAGTCCCGTGAGGTAACCGCCATTTCTACCGGTGGGGGCATGATTGAAATCATTGAAATCGATGGAGCAAAAGTATCTATGGCGGGGGATTTTTACCAGACACTTGTCTATGTAAAGGAAGCAGGTACCCTCCCAGAATTTATTGAGAAGTCCATGCCTTGCGATGAAGTCGCAGTACGCCAGGGTAACTCCACCATTATTGAAGTCAAGGCCAGCGCATTTTTGAAGGAGGAAGTCTGCCAGGAACTTCTTCAAATGGAGGAGGTGCTGTTCATTAAAAAGATCAAGCCGGTCCTTCCGGTCATGTCGCGAAAAGACCTCGAGGTGCCCTTCATTACCTGCGAGGAAATGCTAGCGTTCAATCAGGACAAAAACCACGCCCTCTGGGAACTTGCCGTGGACTATGAAAGCATGCGGGGAAATATATCCAGAGAGGAGGTTTTTGAAAAGATGCGGAGCATAGTACAAATCATGCAAAACTCCATCGACCTTGGATTGAAGGGAACGAAGTACGCTGACCGGATTTTAGGTCCGCAATCCCTTGGATTTCAAAAGCAACTAGATGACAAGAAGCTGGTAGAAGGCGATATTCTCAACCAAGTGATCCTCTACACCTCTGCCATGATGGAGGTCAAAAGTTCGATGGGCGTCGTGGTGGCGGCCCCCACCGCCGGCTCCTGTGGAGCGCTCCCAGGAGCCATCATTGGCATTGGCAGGGGGCTTTCCTTGTCGGAAGACGACATGGTCAAAGCGATGCTTGCGGCTGGGATTATCGGGGTATTTATTGCCGCGCATGCCACCTTTGCGGCGGAAGTAGGAGGTTGTATGGCCGAATGCGGCTCGGGTTCAGGCATGGCCGCTGCTGGTATTGTGGAATTAAAAAAAGGCACCTTAGATCAATCTCTAGCTGCAGCCTCCATGGCCTTGCAGTCTTCCCTAGGCATGATTTGCGACATGATTGCCGATCGGGTAGAGGCTCCCTGTCTGAATCGGAATGTGATGGCCGCCACCAATGCCATCTCCTGTGCCAACATGGCCCTGTCGGATTACAACCACCTGATTCCCTTGGATGAAGTGGTGGAGACGATGAAAAAGGTAGGAGACGCCATCCCAAATACCTTACGATGCACCGGGCTGGGGGGATTGGCTATTACCAAAACTGCGAAGAAGATTGAGGCGATGCTGAACCAACAGGAGCAAGAAGCTGCCAAGACCTTTTTTAAGATTTGTTAATACCAGCTTTTCACTGAATCATCCGTGACTAATTCCCTTTCTTCTATGCTTGTTTTTATTTGGGTTTCTTTGATTGCCTTGGCCCTTTGGTTCAGCTTTGTGTTTGTCAAAGACCTCTTAGCCAACCGCGCCAAATTTGAAAATTCAAGTTGGCTTAAAACTTCGGTGATTGGCTTTGTGGTGAATTTCTTTGACGTGCTAGGCATTGGGGCTTTTGCTCCGCAAACCGCCTTATTGAAATTTACTCGGCAAACGGAAGACAAACTCATCCCAGGGACAATGAATGTCGCAAATACTATCCCTGTCTTACTGCAGGCTTTTATTTTTATCACCATCATCCAAGTAGACCCGCTCACTTTGATCTCCATGCTGGTATCCGCTGCGGTCGGGGCAGTGATTGGCGCGGGCATTGTGTCCAAACTTTCGGAAAAGAAAATCAGGCTCACGATGGGAATAGCCTTGGTGATCACTGCTGGATTTATGCTTGCGCGGATGATGGACTGGATTCAAGGAGGCGGTGATGCCATCGGCTTAACGGGATACAAACTAGTCTTTGCCGTAGTGGTCAATTTCTTTTTAGGAGCCATCATGACTGCTGGCGTAGGCTTGTATGCCCCTTGCATGGCCTTGATCTTTGCCTTGGGAATGTCTCCCACCGTTGCTTTTCCTATCATGATGGGATCCTGCGCGTTTCTGATGCCACCCGCTTCCGTAAAGTTTATCAAGACAGGTTCCTACAACCGCAAGGCCGCGCTGGCCATGGCGATTCCCGGTTCCCTTGCGGTGCTAATCGCGGCCTTTATCGTCAAGTCCCTACCCTTGCAAACCCTGCAGTGGGTTGTGCTGGCAGTGATTTTGTATACCTCAGCCACCATGTTGGTAGCGGCATTCAAAAAGAAGGAAGCCTAGTTTTCGATGTAGGGGGAAATCCCTTCGACCACCTTAAATTTTTGATTCATACTCCCATCCCCAGCAGTCAGCACTAGCGTGTAGGTGCCAGGTTCAATAAATTTGTCGTAGTGTACAAAATACGGGGAATCACTTTCCTGTTTGGCTACAATCAAATCCCAGCGGAATTGATTGAATCCTGCCGAACCGTCAATTTCCATCCTCCACACTTCTTTAGAGGTACTATCACGAATCGAAAGGGTTACCGCCTTTGCCTCCTTCAACCAAAAGGTAAAAGGAACTTTCTCAAGAGTGCGGTAATCCGGATTGCCATGCGAAGAATTGAACCAAGGCCTGCTTACCTGATCAATTTCGGCTAAAAAATCTTGATTGCGAAGAAATTTTTGGGCAACAAGTTGTTGGAGCGGCTTGAGATTGGTTTTAAAAATTCCCCTTCCATGCGTAGCCACTATCAGGTCCTGAGACCCCTCATGAATCTCTAGGTCAGCCACTGCTGCAGCCGGCATATTTACCCCCAAGTAGTCCCAACTTGCTCCTCGATCTAGGGAAACAAACACCCCCCGCATCGTACCCGCATACAGCAAGTTTTCATTTGTAGGATCCTCCTTGATCACATTTACGGGCTCATCTGGAAGGCCAGCAGCAATGCTTTTCCAATTTTTTCCATAATCCTCCGAAACATAGACATAGCCATGCAAATCATCGTAATTGATCCCCGTCATGGCCAAGTACACTCGCTCGACCTTGTGATGGGAAGGGGAGATGCTTCGGATGTAGTTCGAGGCGATACCTGTGGAATGCTCTTCCCAGGTGGTCCCATCGTTTTTTGAAACCCAAAAAGCCCCATGATCCGTCCCTACATACAGCAGCCCCTTAGCGAGGGGAGACTCTACGGTAGTTCCGGCAGCAACAGATATCTTTTCCTTCACCGAAGAAAGGGTCAGATTGGGACTGATGGCCTGCCAAGTATCCCCCCGGTCCGTACTTTTCATCAAGTAATTTCCAGCCTGATACAGGGTTTTGTGGTCGTATTTGGACAAAAAGTAGGGAGTCATGTAGTTAAACAATAGCGTATCCTTGATCTCCTTGGGAAGCATGGGCTTAATCGAGACCGCCACATCGGTAGACTTATCCAAGCGCATTACATCACCGTGCTGTCGGCTGTAGTAGAGGATGTGCTTATCCACAGGATCTATGGCTGTCACGCAACCATCTCCTCCATCCCAGGCATCAATCCAAACATACTTCCAGGGATCTGGAAAGCGGGTGTTTAACTCTTTGGGCGGGCCCGATACCGTAGCATCATCCTGCGTACCTCCGTAAATCCTGTAGTCGGCCTGGTCAAGGGTGATGTCGTAAAATTCACCTGTAGGGATGTTATTGTAATGCATCCAGGTTAACCCCTTGTCGTAGCTCAGGTAAAATCCTCCGTCATTCCCCAGCGCCAAATGATTGGGATTGGTGGGGTTGACCCATAATTCCGTTTGGTCCAGATGGAGCCCTTGAGCCAAGCTTGGATTCATGCGTGTCACCTGGCCACCGATAAACTTAAACGTCTTGCCTCCATCAAGGCTATGTGCAAGGCGGATACCCAAGCCAAATACTTCTTCGTCGTTTTTGGGATTCACAACCACATCCGTAAAGTACCAGCCAATGGTCGTAAATAAGGGAAAAGGGCCAGCATGGGTTTTGGTCCAATTCACCCCTCCATCCGCAGTTTTGTAGAGTTCAGCCGACTGCCCTTGAGGATAATTTAGATTATCGACCAAGGCATAGACCTTTTTCGGATTCGAAGCGGATACGGTCAAGCCCATCCTGCCCACTTTGGGACCAGCAGGCAAGCCTTGGGTACTTTTTATCCAGGTTGTACCGCCGTCTACACTTCGGTAGATGCCACTATTTTCCCCGCTAATCCCAGGGTTTATTTCCCAAAGAGAGGCATACATGATTTGAGGATTGGTGGGAGAAATGACAATTTCATTGGCCCCAGTATTTTCATTTACATAAAGGACCTGTTCCCAGGTTTTTCCCCCATTCGTAGTGCGGTACAAGCCCCGGTGGGTATTCTTCGACCAGAGGTGGCCAAGGACGCAAGCAAAGGCTATATCCGGATTGGTCGGGTGAATTTCAACTTCTGCAATGGACCAGGAATCCTCCAAGCCAATGGACTTCCAGGTAACTCCTGCGTCATCCGAGCGATACATCCCTGTACCAGGCAGCGTGAAGTTTCGTGGTTTTTTTAGGTTTTCACCGGTTCCCAGGTAGATGATATTCGGGTTGGAAGGAGCCAATTCCACATCCCCAATCCCTATCGAGGACTGCTCTTCAAAGATGGGATTCCAAGTTAACCCATGATTGCAAGTCTTCCACAATCCCCCCGAACCAAAGCCCAGGTACATGGTCCCTGGATGTTGGGCATCCACCTGCACCACATCGGCACGCGCTGAATTGAGGGTTGGGCCGAGAGCAATCCAATCCAACTTGAAGGAAGTCTCTGCCTTCATCTTCCGATAGGTTTGAAAGGAAGCCTCCAGTGGAGAAGCCGGCTGCTGGGAGAAGGCAGGGACGGTGAAAAGAAGAACTAGGAAAAGCTTAATTCCTAGGCGTAAATAGTTCATGTGAGAATTCATGCTGAGAGGTAGAATTTATAATTGAACCATTTTCCTTCTTTTTGTCCAAAAGAAAATGGATGTTTTTGAATTAGAAAATTCGCCCTTTTTACGGGTCTAAACTGGGGACTCAATACAATCCTTTTTCCACAATTGGAATTCGAAAATTTTGAAGGAAGGCGGTTTCATGTTGCTCCTCAAATATTTTTGCTGCCTGCCTCAGCAATTCTGGATGCTGAGCTGCCACATTCACTAATTCTTGAGGATCAGTACGAAGATTGTAAAGCTCCAAGGTTGGAGTTTGCTTATCCTTCAGATGCTGGCGAACTACTTTCCAGTCCCCGAATCGAATCGCTACTTGCCCACCATATTCAGGAAATACCCAAAGCAAAAACTCATGTTGCTCCTGCTTGTCTTGACCCAGGAGTGTAGGCATAAAACTGATGCCATCGTTACTCGATTCGAGTTCAAATCCAGTCAACTCACTGAGGGTTGCCATGACATCGTATTGTGCAGAAAGATGTTCAGATCGAGAACCCTCCTTTATTTTGGTTGGCCAATTGGCTATAAATGGAATGCGAATTCCTCCTTCATACACATAGCCCTTCGCCCGACCTTGGGCCTCTCCGAAAATCCCTGAACTTTCAAAAAATGCTCCATCGGTTCCCCCGGTAAAGGTCACCCCATTGTCAGAGCTAAAAAGGATCAGTGTATTTTTATCCAGGCCTTTTTCTTTGAGGTAGGCCACCAGCTTACCCACATTTTCGTCCAAATAAGAAATCATGGCAGCGTACCCGGCTCTAGGATTTTGATGGGGAAAATAGCCCTTTTCTCCCAAATAAGGGGCTTCTTCCCCAAACTTAGCCCTGTAATAATCGACCCAGCGCTGCGGCGCTTGGATGGGGTTGTGTGGCAAAGGAGTTGCCCAATACAGAAAAAAAGGGCTTTCCTTCCCTTGTTCATCCCCGATAAAGGACAGGAGTTGGTCAAACATCACATCGGGCGCATAGGTCTTTAAAGAGTAATCTTTGTAACTCTCTGGATCCTCTAGGTCTGCCCCTAGCGCAAGTTTGGTAGAGGGTGCGATCGTGTCATTCTCGAGATAGACCCTGTGCTCATTGTGGTAGAGATGAACTGGGTAATAGGTATGAGCTTGGCGTTGGCAATTGTAGCCGAAGAAAAAATCAAAGCCCATTTTTGTAGGAATGGCATCCGTATGAGGGGCCCCCAATCCCCATTTCCCAACTATCCCTGTGCGGTAGCCCACCTCTTTCAGTTTTTTGGGAAGCAAAACGGTCGATGAGGGGATGGGGCGCTGCCCCTCCAAAGTAGAATCCAGAATGGTGGCTCGGTAATTCCAAACATCACCACGCTCACTCCACTCATCATTGCCTCTGATGTAGGCATGGCCTGCGTGGGTACCGGTCAATAACATGTACCTGGCTGGCGCGCAGACGGGAGCACCTGAATAGTGTTGGGTAAAAATCATTCCGCTCTTTGCCAGGGCATCAATATTTGGGGTTTCAATCTTCTCTTGTCCATACACACCGAGTTCCCCATACCCTAGGTCATCTGCAAGAATGTAAATGATGTTTGGGCGCTCCTTTTGTCCAATCCCATTGCCTTGAGCAAGTGCTGCGAAGGCAATTCCCGTAAAAATTAGACAACTAAGGATTACTTTTTTCATAGCCATTTTTATATAAGCTCAACCTAAATTGGTGGGGATTAACTTTATTTCTTCTGGGGCATTCTGGCCCCTGTTTCCTGCCACCAGGCTTGGAGGGAGGATTGGAGTTGCTCAACCAAGTCTGGCAGTTGATCGGCGAGGTTGGTCGTCTCATAGGGATCATTTACCAAGGAAAATAATTCATCGGGCTGCTCTCCAAAGAAATGAATCAGCTTGTACTCCCCTGAGCGAATGATGGAATAGGGAACTACATCCGCTCCTCGCTAGTGGGGAAAATGCCAAAATAGATCCCGTGATTCTAGCGAACCCCCTGCCAATACACCCACCAAGCTTTGTCCATCGAGACCTTGTTCTTGCGAATTTAATCCCAGGTAATCCAAGATCGTGGGAGCCCAATCCAGCGTCACGATGGGAAGATCGGACTGCTTTCCGGCAGCCACCTTTCCGGGCCACTTCACCACCGTAGGTACCCGAATTCCTCCTTCGTAGGGATACCCTTTTTGGGAGCGTAAGGGCTCGTTATTTGTGATGGGATTTGTGGGATTACCCATCAAGCCCCCATTGTCTGAGGTAAAAATTACTAAGGTCTTTTCGGTCAATTTCAAGCGATCCAACTCGGCAAGTACCTTGCCTACGTTTTGATCTAAATTCTCAACCATCGCGGCATAAACGGGATTTTTCTGTTTTCCCCCGGCTTTACGCTTGTACTTGTCAACTAAGGCTTGTGGAGCCATAAGTGGCGTATGCACGGCATAGGGAGCCCAATGGATGAAAAACTTATTCGCTTGAGATTGGAGAAAATTCAGGATCTCATCCCCTTCTCGATCTGTTAAGTACTCGCCGGAATCCCTAGGTGTAACACGGTCAAATGCATAAAAAGGCGTAGGGGTAGCGGGCTCGTAGGGATCAAAGTAGCTAGGCGGCTGCCCCAGGTCATTGCCTCCAAAGTTGCGATCAAATCCCTGTTTCTCGGGATAGTTTTCCTCTCCACCCAGATGCCATTTGCCTACATGGAAGGTAGTATAACCATGCGCCTTCATTCGCTCCGCTAGGGTAAGCTCTTCCAAGGGAAGAAACCCTTGATTTTTTGGTGTTCGAAGGGGCTGATCCGGATTCTCTGCGTATTCTCCTGGAAGACCCGTTGTCCCTACTCCCTGAAATCGCGCATAAATCCAATCAGTAATCCCCATTCGAGCGGGGTACTTACCGGTCATCAAGGCTGCTCTGGAGGGAGAACAAATCGCTGCCGCAGCATAAGACTGCCTAAAAATCATTCCCTCAGCGGCCAATCGATCTATAAATGGGGTTTCGTAAAAATCACTTCCCAAAACACCAATGTCCGCCCAGCCCAAATCATCTATATGGATCAACAGGACATTGAATTCCTCCTTGGTTTGTCCAAATGAACCCCAATAAACACAGAATGAAAGAAGAAAAATAAGGCTGTGCTTTTTCATCAAATTGGAAAGAATTGGCATTCCCTAAACTTCTTGGAAGGTTAAAAGAAGGCCAGGGCTGAATTTTATAGTCTTTCAAATTAAAAAATAGAGGCCTCTTTCCAAAATAATATTGTAGCAGCGGTAAGTTGACCTTCTTGCTCCATTCCTGAACCCTGCTTTGCTGACTATTCATGGGGTCAGCAGTAGGCAAAGCCTATGGCTTGAAGGAGAATAGGAGGTTTAACGAGCTGAAATCGGAGCCTTGCTGAATCTTCCCCAAACCACAAACAGGGTAAGCAGAAGAAAGACCACTTGGGTCACGATGGGCTCTCCTTTGGAGGCATGCAAGGCTGTGGCCAATCCCATAATGATCGCTAAACCAAGAGATGCCAGCGGAGTTAGGATTGGAAGGATGCGCAAGGCCGCAGGAAGGATTAGACCAAGTGCCCCCAAGACCTCAGCAATTCCAATAAATCGAATCAAACCCACGCCATATTTTTCAACGAGTTCGCCGGATTGTTGGATGATATCGGCCTCGGAAGTAGTTAGCTTGGTCACTCCGATCATGCCAAAGGCGAGGGCCAATACCCCTTCTATCCAAAGAAGAATGTGGAGAAATTTGGAAGGAGGAGTGCTCATAGGTATTTAATTTATAGGTTTGGTCCGAGGCAGAGTTTCCGAGGACAATGCAAGGGCCAACCTACATAATTTCTTAGATTTTCCGAGTTCTACCCAACAAAAAATCCCAACCTGAAGGTCGGGATTTTCAAAATTCAATGCGGCAAGTTTAGCCTACCTTGATTTGCTTAACCGGTTTGCTTACAGTCAACTCTTTTTTGGGAAGCGTAAGATTCAAGATCCCATGTACATATGCCGCATCAATTTTATCGACAAGCAAATTATCGGGCAAGGTGAAGGTTCGAGAAAAAGAACGGTAGGAAAATTCCTGACGACGGTAATTCTTGTCTTCCTCGGATTTCTCCTCCTCTTTTTCTGCACTGATGGTGAGTACCCCGTCTTGAACTTCCACCTTGAAGTCTTTCTTTTCTAAGCCAGGGACCGCAAGCTCGATGGTATAGGCCTTCTCGTTTTCGCTGATGTTTGCCCCTGGCACCATCCCCCAGGTGTCGGGAGTAAATAAATTGCCATCAAAATCGAGAAGAGAAGACCCAAACCATCGGTCAGGATTGAAGAACTCGTTGACCAAACTAGGGAAGGCTCTTCCCCCGTTTTTACGTGTGGTGACTAGTGACATGTTGTTGAAGTTAAAAAGGTTGAAATAATTCGTTCATGAAGTCAAATCTAGAGCAGGAAAAACTCCTTCGTGCTAACCGGGATCAGGATAGGAACTGATTTTTGTCAGGAACAGGAAAAAAAGAACCCAAACTACCTGCGATGAACCTAGGGCCACATGTTAAGAATCTCAAAGAAAAACTAGGCGCGCTAAACTTTTTGACTTTAACTTTGTTCCAATTTATGTTTTTTTATATTTTGTAAAAGTATGATTT
>VGMU01000068.1 GCA_016866385.1 Bacteroidota bacterium | reverse complement strand
AAGAGCAGTTTTAGTTTCGCCAACAAATTTTTGCTGTCTTGCTAAGGCTACAGGATTGTAGAAATCAAAAAGGTCTCTTTGGAAATAACCACCAAATTTCTGGTTAGCTGCTGGAGTATCTTCGAAGGTAGGAGCAGTTGGATTATAGATAGTTGCATAGCGGAAAGCAGCATCGTTGATAGACTCTGAATTCACGTTAGAGAAAGAAAGATTTACATTTAATCTCAATCTGTTGTTCAATGCACCCTGAGAAAGGTTCAAACGGGTGTTTAATCTTTCATTTCCTACTCCTTCTACGATACCGTTGTTGTCACGGTAGTTAACTGCAGCCAGATAATTGGTGTTACCAAAACTTCCTAAAACACTAGCGTTAGTGGTGAAAGAATAACCATCATCGATCAATTCTTGTCTCCAATCGGTATTACTACCGAAGTTTGTTCCGCCTCTCGCTACAAATTCTTCAGCAGAAAGGACAGGAATCAAGTTAGTAGCCTTGTCTACTGTAGCAAAAGAGTTGATGCTTACATTAGTAGTGCCTTGCTTGCTTCCTTGCTTGGTAGTAGTAATCAAGATTACCCCTGAAGAACCTCTAGCACCGTAGATAGCTGCTGCAGAACCGTCTTTCAACACGTCGATAGACTGAATGTCATTTGGGTCCACGTTTTCCAAAGAAGCACCGATGACTCCATCCAATACGATCAATGGAGCAGAGTTGGCTCCAAAGGTAGAAAGACCTCTCAAACGAATATTGAATCCGTTGTTGGGGTTACCACCTGGACGAGTGATGGAAAGACCTGCCACCTTACCTTGAAGCAATTGTGCAGGGTTGGATACGTTACCTCTGTTGAAGTTGTCGGGCCTCACACCCACCACCGCAGAAGTAATTTCTTTTTTGTCTTGTGAGCCATAACCGATAACTACTGCTTCCTGAAGGCTCGTAACGTCCTCCTGAAGACTAATGGTTAGGGTTGACTGGCTTCCGATTTCTACTTCTTGGGTAAGATATCCCACGAAGGAAACCACAAGCACTTGATCTCCAGCCTGAAGTGGTAGGGTAAATTTACCGTCCAAATCAGTTGCAGTACCTCGGGTAGTACCTTTTACGAGTACCGTTGCTCCCGGAACAGGGTCTCCAAGTCTGGCGTCAAGACGGTACCTGAAACGCTTCGACTTTGGGCATTGGCGCCGATGACAGCTCCCATAAAGAGGGCCATTGCTAGCATCAATGACTTTAGTTTTGGTAAATAATTTCTCATAGGGTTTTATGTGTTTTTAAAAAAGCGAAATTGGTATGAGTACTTAATTTCGGAGCTAAAATTACCCTTAAAATTGGATTTTGCAATATTTAACAAAAACCTTTCTATTTTAATCAAAAAAGGCATTCTAAAAGAATACCCTTTATCTTAATAAATTGGTAAATTAATCTAAAATATTTAATAATTAAATAATGGAAAACGTTTTCCATTTACATATTCTTAAAAAAAATAATTTTTATTAACTAAAATAAAATTTATCTTATTTATCAGATTTTCTTTTAGTTTGTTTATTAAGTATCCCTAAATCAGCACCTTCTCTTTGATTAATTCTCGTTTCAATTAGCTATTAAAAACGACTAATTTTTACTTTTTTGAAGTTCCAAACGTAAAAATAGGAAGCCCAAAACAAGGAAAATCGAGACCATGAAAAACTTACTGGGCAACCCCTGCGTTCTTAATTGCATCTTTACCTTTAGTACACCCCTTGGATTTATATGCCTCGTATTCCTTTTTTACTAACGTACTTAATTTTTATATCCCTGGCCACGGTTTCCCTTGGACAAGGGATCAAAGGAACGGTAAAAACTACAGCAGGAGAGCCACTCCCTTTTGCTTCGGTGTATATCAGAAACCTTCAAGATGGGGTACCTACCAACGAAAATGGTTCTTATGAATTTAAGTTGGGGCCAGGATTATATGACGTAGTAGTTCAATTCCTAGGATATGCTACTCAGATTCAGACGGTGGAAGTAGGATCGAATTGGGTAGAGCTTCATTTTTCCCTAGAACCTCAGGCCATCACCTTAAGTCAGGTGGAAGTGCAAGCCGGTGCAGAAGATCCTGCCTTGACCATCATAAGAAAGGCTATTGCGAAATCTACCTACCACAGGTTGCAACTGCAGCGCTACTCTATGACGGTGTATTTAAAAGGAACCGGACAGCTGACCGACGCCCCTTTTTTCTTAAGGAAAAAGCTGGCAGAAGAGGGATTAAAGCTGAATGAGGCCTACACTTCGGAATCCGTATCTCGCATCACCTTCAGCCTACCCAATAAAGTAGAAGAAAAGGTAATTTCTATTCGAACTAACGGAGACAACCAGGGAACCTCACCTGCTCCATACATTCAAAGTTCCTTTTACCAAGATAAAATCAATGAGGTAGTCTCTCCACTTTCCAAATCTGCTTTCATTTACTATCAATTCACCTTTCAGGGAAGCTTTTTTGACCAGAATCTCCTTATTAATAAAATAAAAGTAACGCCTCGTTCCAGGGGAGAAAAGGTATTTGAAGGCTACATCTACATCATCGATGATCTTTGGGCCATCCATAGTTTGGACTTAAAGACATCCGTGTTGGGCTTCCAAGTACATGTGCGCCAAAACTATTCGCCCATCGCTCCTAACGTTTGGATGCCTTTGACCCAACAGTACACTTTTGGTGGAAAGGTCTTTGGTTTTGCAGGCCAGTTCAATTACCTGGTCTCTACACGAGATTACGACATCAAACTCAATCCCGATCTAGCCCACAAGCCAGAACTGGTGGATGAAAAAATCCAAGAAGCCCCAAGTAATCTCCAACGAATTTCCAAGACTAAATCTTCACTGGAACAGTTGGCCAGCGAGCAGCCCAAGACCCAAAAAGAATACCGAAAACTTTTGAATCAATACGAGAAAGAAGTTTTTAAAGAGCGGCAAGGAGAAGAAAAAAAAGGGGTTGTTGCGGAAAGAAATTATTCGGTGGATAGTCTGGCTCGGAAGCGTGACCTTGCCTACTGGGATAGCATTCGGCCCGTACCACTGAGTTTGAAAGAGATTGAAGGCTATAAACGTGACGACAGCCTAGCCGTCATTGAAGCGGCCAAGAAAAGCGAGGTAGATTCCATCGCCAAAAAAGCCAGAACCAAATTTAGCCCTGAGGATCTGGTTATGGGGGGCTCTTACAGTTTTGGAAAGGGGATTTCCATAGGATTTCCTGCCAATCTTACCAAGTTTTCATTCAATACAGTAGAAGGATGGAAACTGGGAATTGGATTTTTCTACCGTAAGGTGGAAGAGATCAAACTGCCAGATTCGGTGAATCGCATTCGAAAAGTTTTTCGAATCGAGCCAGAGCTCCGGTACGGGTTTTCAAGCCAACGTTTTTATGGAAAATTAAATTTCCGAAGGTCGATTGTCAAGCCTACCTCAGGTAGTAACTGGAGCCTGGAAGGAGGTAGGTTTGCTTACCAATTTAACGGAGAAAATCCCATTCAAGAACAAGTGAATGCTTCTTATTCTCTCTATGCCCGAAAAAATTACTTAAAACTCTATGAGCAGAGTTTTTTACAGGGGACTTGGGGGGTACGCGTGTATCCTGGATTATCTTACCGCTTTTCGTTTTTATGGGCTCAAAGAAATCAACTCAGCAATACCAGTGATTTCAGTTTTACCAAATCGGCAGAGCTCCAGTATTCCTCCAATCGACCTTTTTCCGTGGAGGCAGAGGACGGAGCATTTACCAACCATCATATCTCAAGGATATCGGCTATCCTAGAATGGAGACCCGGGCTGACTTACACCATCCGCAACGGACGAAAAATTGCCAATTTTGACCGAGCGCCTTTAATCACCCTTACTTATCAAAAGGCTATTCCCCAACTCACCACTTCAGCTCGGGCAGCAAACTTTGACCATGTGGAAGCCTCCTTACAACACGAGGTTGATTTTGGAGTCAGCGGCACCTTTGCTTTCAATTTTTCTGGAGGGTCATTTTTAAACTCGAAGCAAGTATTCTTTCAGGATTATAAACATTTTGGAGGCAATCGAACGCTTTTTTCTTCCATGGGTGCTGCCTCCAATTACCGAGTGATGGACTATTACCGCTACAGCACTTCGGGATCTTATGTTTCCAGCATTGCGCATTATCAATTTCGTAAATTCATCTTCACACAACTTCCCATGCTTCGCTTCTCCGGTGTGCGGGAAAATATTTTTGTCAACTACCTCAAAACACAACATTCTCCGCATTACTTGGAAATCGGCTACTCCTTGGATAATCTTTTCCGCATCTTTCGTGTGGAACTCGCCGCTGGATTTGAAAATGGTAACCTCCTTCGTGCACGACCTTTATTCGGCGTAGCTACTTTTCTTAACTTTTCTATTGACTAGTCAAGGGTTCCACCAGTAGGTAAATTTTAGCACCAGGGAACGGTTTTTCATCAAGAAAGGTGCAGGTAGGTAATTGTCGGTATATACCAAAAAAAGATCTGAAGCTGGCTTAAATCTCCATTGAAAGCGCGTATTCAGGTTGATGTTCTGGATCTGTTCGTTGTACTGCAAAAAGGTGGTAAAGAATACCGTGTTAGTCAGCGTCACATCTATTCGCGGACCAACCAACCAGAACTGGGTTTTGCCCCAGGGTGCGGGAAGGTCAATGGAATTGTAATTGCTGCTGAATGCTAGACTCACATAAGGCTGAAAGCGGTAGCCCAGTTCTGTGCTCAAGTTGAGCCGCTTTCCATCCGCATAGTACCCGCCTAGACGTCCGCTAAAGGCATAGGTAAACACACTTTGTGGTTTGGAACTGTATTCCAAACCCAGCGCCGACCACTGGTGTTCGGTACCTGAAGCCAAAGTTTTTCCGGAGAAGTTGGTTGGGTCAAAGGGGCGTTGAAGTAATACAAAGTCATGTGCTCCCCAGACCAAGAGACTACTTTGGCTACGAAATTTGATGCTGTAAGTGGCGTAGGTGGTATTGTCTGTCTGGATTCCCTTCAAGGAAAAATACCGAATGGAATTCAGCTCAGGTCCATGACTGAGGATCAGCGCACTTTTTGGAAACCAGCGATAGCCGATGGAAGGGCTAATTTTGTAAAAAGCAGTTCGAGGGACAAAACCTACTTCGGCTGTGTAGTTTTCAGATACATATTCATGCTGCCAATTCCAGGTCAAATTGCCACTGGCATATTTCAGGTTGGCTGCGTGTGCGATCCCCCTTCCCACACCTTCAGGCCCGAAAGATTGTAAAACCATCGCTTTTCCCGTCCATAGGTTATTGGCAGAGGCGAGGTTGTACTCTAGGCCTACATTACGATTGAATTCGGTATAGGGGGTTTGGTTTTCGGGAAGTTGCGAGGGGTCATAGTTGAGGGACTGCTTGTTGACCACCAAGGCGCCAATGGTGGAGCGAGCCCCCACTTGCCGTTGCAGGGACAGCACCGAGAAGTTTTGAGCAGGTAGCCCTGTCTCTTCCACTGCTCCTGTCTGCATGTTGAGGGCTCCAATCCGCCAATCTTTGTTCAGCTTCCCACTCAGCCTTGCCCCAAATTGTATGGGTGCATTGAGCCCAATTCTACGCGAAAAAAAAGGGCGCAGCGTACTGTAGCCATAACTCCCAAACAAATCCCCGTTCTCCAAGAAGAACTGCCGACGCTCCGGAAAGAACAACTCAAAGCGATCCAAATTGGTAACCTGCCGATCCACTTCCACTTGGGAGAAGTCGGGATTCACCGTTAGGTCCAGATTGAGGGATGAGGTCAGGGAAACTTTGGCATCCAAGCCAATTTCGCGCTTGTAAGTTGCTTTTTCGCTGGACTGTCCATTTTTACGAAAGCCTCCCAAGGTGTAGGGAATCAGGGAAATGTTTGCTCCTGCGTCAGGTGGAGGATTGTCCCAGACCAGGATACCGGTGTAGGCTAGGGATGCCGAAGGAAATTGTCGAGGTACCGGAGCCCATCCGGACTTTTCGGTGGTTTTTAAGTCTAGACGAGAAAAGTTGATTCCCCATTCTGTAATGCCTTTTTTGTAGCGGATGGATTTGAAGGAGATAGCTGCTTCAAACACCCAGCGATCAGGGTAATTTTTGACTTTTGATACCCACTTGTTGTCCCAGCTTAGATCTACAGCGCCTCCATTGGACATTTGCCCATCCCACTGCGCACCCGCAGCATTGGCGCCAAAGGTGAATCCATTGGTGAGGTCATCGAAGGGATCCATAAAGAGCAAGAAGTTGTCGTTCTTCCCAAAATTGAAATCACGTCGCAGGGATTCCACCATGTAAGGTCCCTCACTCGCATGGTAGTTGATCACATAAAGGTAGAGTTGCTCCTCGTCGTAACTCATCCGAACCTCGGTCTTCACCTTGGAGAAACTCGTGTCCATGGGGGTGATCATGAAAAAATTGCTCGCCACTTCCGCCTCCTGCCAAGTCTGTTCATCCATCATTCCATCTACCGCGATGGGACTACTCGCCTTTTGAATGTTTAGGCGGTAACCCGCATTGATTTTTTGAGCTCGTATTGGAGCGCTGATAAGAAAAAATGAAAATAAAATGGGGATTAAAAAACGCATGAACCGTGCCTTTGGATAGAAAACTACTGTTTGATTCGGTAAGTAAAGGTCAGGTTCGTTTGCCGTAAAACCATCTGGGATTCCCCTTCCGTGAAGAAATTAGCTCCCTCGGTAATGTAGCGGTTGATGCGTGAGTTGAGTGCATCCGCTACATTTAAAATCAAGGTTCCCCGTTGATTCAAGATTTTTTTGCTGGACGAAAGGTCTAGAAAGAAGATTCCTTTTTGAACACCCTGGGCTGTTTTTCGTCGAGCCTCGTAGTTTCCCCGAACCTGTAAATCCCATCCCTTTGGCAGCGTAAATCGAGAACTCTGTCGGAACAACATCGAGGTGGTGGTGGCTTGAAAATTTTGGTTCAAGTTGCTTCCATCCACTGTCGCATAAAAGAAGTTCGCGTTGAAGTCCAGCTTCCACCAGGACTTGGCTACATAGTCCCCGCTAAATTCCAATCCATAGGAATCTTCCCCTATCAAGTTGTAGGGTGCTGTAACCGAGAAACCATTGTCTCCCACAGTTCGGATGCGTTGAATCTTATCTTGGGTGCTTCGGTAGTATAGCGTTGAAAATAGGGTACTTTTTTCTCCATACAGGATGTGGCCGAACTCGTAGGAATCCGTAAACTCAGGATCCAGGTTGGGATTGCCCGAGAAAAAGTTTCGTTGATCGGAAAAGGTCACATAAGGGCTCAAGTCATTGTATACGGGGCGTCTGATTCGGCGGCTATAACTCAACTGGAAGGCGTTTTTTTCATTGGCCTTGTAATTGATATGCCCGCTAGGGAAAAGGTTGGTATAGGATCTCGGATTGGACTCTTTGGTTGCAACCAATCGGGTTTCGATGTCCGTGTACTCCGCTCTGAGTCCTGCTTGGTAACTCCACTTGGCTCGTTCATTTCCCACGATCCCATAGATAGCCAAGATATTTTCGTCGTAGAGGAATACATTGTCCAAGCCATCAATGGTCTCAAAAATTCCAGACTCCTGCTTTTCTTGAACCAGGTAGTCGTTTTCCATTTCACGAAAACTGGTACGAATGCCGGTTTCAATCTTGCCTTTGGTAGCAAAGGGTTGGGTATAATCTACTTGTAAGAGAAATTGATTTTCATATTCGTCATTTAGGGAAGTTTGGATGAGCGAACCCTTTGGGCGAGTTTGGCCCATGGGGTCAAATGCATTTTCTGTAAAGAGTTGGTCTGACCTTTCCCAATAATTCAGGTAGGTGAAAGAAGCATTGAGTTCATGGCCTTGCTGTGCAAATTTCTTTTTAAAGTTGATTATAGCTTCTTTGTTGGGTTCGTCTTCCGTTTCATCCTGTCTGCGCAAGGCATATCCCAAGTAGTTTTCGTAGGTATTAAGGTAGTCTTGGTACCGGATATCGGTGATGCGGTGGGCATCGCTCCTCCTCCACACGTAGGAAGCGGTGAGAATGCTTTGCTCGCTAAAGAAATAATCCAAGCCCCCTCGCAGGGAATTGTTGAGGCTAGTTACCGTACTCGTGACGCTTTGCTGAAGTAGGGAAGTAGTACCATTTTCATTGTACACTTCCTGTGACAAGTTTCCTCGACCCGGGCTTTTTCTATGGGCAATTCCGTAGTTGATAAACCAGTTGATTCGGTTTTTTCTATAGTTCACATTGGCAGTGATTCCCAAATTCAGTGGATATCCGGTCACCACTTCCCCCGATCCATTGAAGCCTTGCTTGTTGTCTTTCTTTAAAATGATGTTGATGACCCCTGCCATGCCTTCGGCCTCGTACCTTGCCGAAGGGTTGGTGATGACTTCTACCCGCTCTACTAGGTTGGCGGGGAGTTGCCTCAGCCCACTGCTCCCCTTAAAACTCACCAAACCGGAAGGTTTACCATCGATCAGGATCCGTACATTGGCAGATCCTCTCAAGCGCACGTTTCCCTCGGGGTCTACCGCTACCGAGGGGAGATTCATCAGGATATCGGAAGCATTGCCTCCCGCATTGGCCAGGTCTTTTCCTACATTGAAAATCCTTTTATCCAAAGAAAGTTCCATGAGCGTTTTGTCCCCCTGAACTAGCACTTCGTCGAGGTCAGCGGCCTGGGTCTGTAGAGATTGGAGAGGCAATTCCAACAAAAGGCTCATCTTGCTTAGGGAAAATGGCTCAGACTTCGCTGCCTCATATCCCATAAATTCCATTAAGGCGTAAAAGGTGCCCAAGGGCAAATCTATCTCATAGCGACCCTTTTCATCGGTAATCCCTCCGCCCACCAAGCTGTCTTTTAGGCTATACACACTGACCGTAGCAAAGGGCAGTGGCTCCCTTGAAGCCAGATCTTGGACCATCCCCTTGATTTTACCTCGCTGCTGTGCCTGGCTAGGAGATAGGCAGAATAGGGGTAGACTCAGGATAAATAGGAAATAAAAAAGGAGGATGTTCGGCTTCATGCAAAAGTTAAAGTAGGAAAAAAGGAGAGTAAACCATGCTTTAAGATAAAATTAATCGAAAGGAAAGGAGGGTGTTAGGGTTTTTGACAAGTGGAAAATATTCCGTGCCAAAGCACCAGAAGATGGAAAAAAGAATGTCAAAAGCCTAAACAGTCAGCAAATGAAAACCCAGCTAGTCCAATTCTTCTAGGAGGTGAAGGACCAAAGAGGCGGAGTTAATGGCAGCAGGCCGTACAAATTGATTGAAACTTACTCGTGCATTTTGATTGGCATTGTCACTACAGCTTCGAAGCACTACGAAGGGGACCCCGAGAGATCGACAGAGGTGTGCCACTGCTGCTCCTTCCATTTCGGTTGC
The DNA here is from genome assembly GCA_016866385.1 of Bacteroidota bacterium. Classification (GTDB taxonomy): domain Bacteria; phylum Bacteroidota; class Bacteroidia; order Cytophagales; family Cyclobacteriaceae; genus Algoriphagus. Next base: position 812 of record VGMU01000068.1, on the reverse strand, counting down.
CAGAGCCGTATGGTCTTGGTAAAGTTGTTGGGCAGTAGCCTGATCACTGACAAATACATCTCCCGTTGCGATCACCCCTGAAAAAACCCTAGGGACTCTGGAGGAAATGCTGAGGAAAGAGACTTGAGTTGCGGCACTTTGTGCTTTTTGTACCAACAGGGAATCGGAGGCAATCAGTAGCTGTTCGTGCCTACCTCCCTCGAGTTTACGAAAGGGAGAGAGGTGAAAACCCAAGGAGTCTATTTGTCCAAAATCAAATTGGAGCAAATGCGTGCCTATTACCACATCTCCAGGTAAAGCCTCTGGGTGTAGTCCACCGGCTACACCAGTGAAAATAACCTGATCGGGCTGAAAACGATCCAGCAATATGGCAGTAGTGTAAGCTGCATTTACCTTACCTACCCCTGACTTTCCTATCACCACCTTTTTTCCTTGTAGCTTACCCAGATAAAAGGGCAAGCCGCCCCTATGGACTTCCTTTTTTCCCCTCAAGGAATCTAGCAAAATTTCTATTTCTTGGTCTAAGGCCCCAAGTATAGCCGTTCGCTGCGCCTGGGCAGTAAGTAAAAAAAAGAAGAGGAGTATGCTCAGCACTAGGGATTTTAGATCCATAAAAATAAAGCAGCTAGAATACTAATAATCAGTAGGATAGGGTGGATTTCTTTTCTTTTTCCAGAGGCAATTTTGAGTATAGTCCAAGTGATAAATCCAAAAGAAATACCAATGGAAAGGCTAAAGGTAAAGGGAATTAGCACTAGGGTCAGGAAACAAGGCAAGGCTTCTTCAGGGTCTTTCCACTGGATTTGCAGGAG
>VGMU01000067.1 GCA_016866385.1 Bacteroidota bacterium | reverse complement strand
GCCATGAAAGATCTGGACATACGCGGGGCAGGCAACCTACTTGGCGCAGAGCAAAGCGGCTTTATCACAGACTTGGGATTTGAGATGTACCACAAAATCTTAGATGAGGCAGTCCAAGAGCTGAAAGAAAATGAATTTGCTGCCTTGTTTGAAACAGATTTGAAAGAAAAAGTTCAGGTTTTGGTGCCCGATTGTACCATAGAAACGGATCTAGAACTTTTAATTCCGGAATACTATGTGGCCAATATCAGCGAAAGACTGGGCTTGTATTCTAAATTGGATAATCTGCAAAAGGAAGAGGAGTTACATACTTTTGAAACCTCTTTGCTGGACAGGTTTGGCCCTTTACCCCAGCCCGTACTGGATTTATTGGAAACGGTCAGGCTACGTTGGAAGGCAGAATTGTTGGGTATAGAAAAATTAGTCTTGAAGACAGGGCAAATGAAATGCCACCTACTTCCTTCTTCAAAAGAAAGTTACTATGCCTCTCCCATTTTTGGGAGCATCATGAAATTTGTGCAGACTCATACAAGGTCATGTAAAATAAAAGAACATAAAAATCGTTTACTTCTGAGCATAGATGAGGTGAACTCGATCCAAAAGGCACAGCATTTGCTAGAAGAAATGAAGTCTTTGGAGTTTAAGAAGGTAGAGTAATCAGATACAAGTAAAAAATATAGTAGTTTTGCCTTCCTCAATTGCATCAAAGGGATTTTAAAAAGCCTCTTTTGAAAAAGACAAAAAAGTCAATTAAAGAGTTTAGCATTGGTACAAAGCCCAATGCCATGTATATTAGCAACATTAATAGACCAAACTAACTATACTATGCGTCTAAAAAATACTTCCTGGGGCATGTGGACAATCGCCTTGGTGCTGGTATCCGCTTCTATTTTATCCTCTTGTCAAAAGAACAAAGGCTATAGAAGAACTGCAGGGTCTCCTGGAAAACGTAGTGCCACCACGGGTGCCGACTTTTCCTTTAACGCAGAAGATTCTACCCAATTTTTTGTTTCCAAAGATGCCGAACAAATTCCAGGGCCCAATCTTAGATTTATTCAAGGCGGTCGAGCCGTACTAGGCTCTCAAGAGGAGGATGTGATGGCATTTCGAGATAATCTGGAGAGGACCGTTTCCATTTCCAACTTCTGGATGGACGAAACGGAAATGACCAACAATGATTTCAAGGAGTTTCTATTTCACATGAAAAGAAAGGTAAAAGCTGATTCCTTGAAAAAATTGGAGCCCTCGGAGAAAGTTTGGAGAGGAGCCATGACCTTCAACGACGTGTACGAGTCCTACTATTTTAGATTTCCTGGCTTTAATTTTTACCCCGTGGCAGGGGTTTCATGGTCACAGGCCAATGCCTATGCCAAATGGAGAACCGAGTTTGTTCAAAAGCAAATCGTAGATAAAATGAAAATGGATACTACCCTTACTCGAGCCCAACTTATCGAGCGAGGTGTAGTTATCGCTGAGTTTAGGTTGCCCAACGAAGCGGAGTGGGAGTATGCAGCAAAAGCTATGATTGGTACACAGTACTTAGATGAAAATCAAGAATATGGCAGAATCTATCCTTGGGACGGTAGAGGTGTAAGAAATCCATACGACGGGAGAGGGAAAAAAGGAGGCAAACAAGGTGATTTCTTAGCCAACTTCAAGCGTGGTAGAGGAGACTATGCAGGAATCGCTGGAAACGAGACCAACGATGGAGAAATCCTTCCTGCTAACGTCTACGAAAAGGCGCCGAACGATTTTGGATTGTACAATATGGCGGGCAATATGAACGAATGGGTATATGACGTCTATCGACCGCTCTCCTTTCAAGATGCCGATGACCTGAATCCGCTACGAAAAGATGGGGTATATGATGAAAAAGATACCTACGGCACATCATTACTGAATGATTCCATTCGAGTGTACAAAGGAGGCTCTTGGAGAGACGTAACATACTGGCTTGCTCCAGGAGCAAGACGATTTATGCACCAAGATTCTTCTACCAATCATATTGGTTTCCGATGTGCTATGGTGGCTATTGGAGCAAAAGGAAAATAAGAACTAACGATCTGATTCAAAAGGCTCAACGGATGTTGAGCCTTTTTTTGCTTTACTAGGTTCCCCATTTTTTGAAATCAGGATTTCTAGTACCTTGCCATTCTTATTTAGTTGACCCCCACTTATGAAAATTGCCTTCTCCCGTATCCTTTGGGTAGCACTTGCCCTACTTATCGGACAGCCCCTATTTGCACAAGGAACCTACCAAACTCCCCCGGCTTCCATTGCAGAGCTCTTCAATGCGCCAGCCACTCCATCCGTATCCTTCTCTCGGGATGGGTCAATCCTGTTGATCCAGGAGCGGAGCGAAGCCCCCAGCATTGAAGACCTTGCACAGCTAGAACTTCGCATTGCGGGCATACGAATAAATCCAAGCACCTCCGGCCCAAGCCGTACAGGTGGATTTACCAATTTGATCGTGAAAAAAACCGAGAGCGGTGAAGAGATTCAAGTCAAAGGCCTGCCCGCCAATCCCAAAATGAATGGCTTTACCTTTTCCTTGGACGAAGCCTATTTGGCCTTTACCCAAACTGAGGCCCAAGGCATCAGCCTTTGGGTAGTGGACATGCGTACCTACGAGGCAAAAAAACTCACCGAACCCATTCTCAACCAGGTGATGGGAAATTCGGTTTCCTGGCTGTCCAATACCAGCCTCATCATCAAAGCCATCAACCCCGCTCGAGACGCCATGCCCAAGGCACCGCTTGCCCCTGTGGGACCCATCATTCAGGAAACTTCCGGAAAAGCCGCCGCTAGCCGTACCTACCAAGATTTGCTAGCCAATCCACACGATGAGGCACTGTTTGCCTACTTTATGGATTCCCAACTCATGCAGGTAGAAGTAAACGGAACTACAACTCCCCTGGGCAAACCGAGCATGATCAAATCCATGCTTTTGAGCCCTGACAAAAATTACATCTTAGTAGAGACCATTCAAACTCCTTTTTCCTACCTCGTGCCTGCGGACAGATTTCCTTACACGGTACAGGTCTGGAGCAATGGGGGTGAAGTCCTCAAAACCATCGCCCAAATTGGCTTGGATGAAGTTCGTCCCAGTGGATTTGACGCCACGGTAAGCGGCATTCGCAATGTCAACTGGCGGGCAGATGTACCGGCTACCTTGTATTGGGCAGAGGCTCAGGACAAGGGAGATCCGAAGGTGAAGGTAGCCGAGCGAGATCATGTGTACACCCTGACAGCGCCCTTCACCCAAGAAAAACAAAAACTAGTAGGCACCACCCTCCGCTTTGGAGGCATCAGTTGGTCTGACGATACCTTTGCCTTACTGAGCGAACGCTGGTCCGCGAGCCGTACCGAAAAAGTCTCTGTATTCCAACCTGGAAACCCCATTCAATCCCCTCGAACCATCATCGAACGATCTTCGGACGACCTCTACAATGATCCAGGAAGCCCGCTCTTCACAGAAAACACCTTCGGTCGACGGGTAATCCTCCGAAAAGGGGACTTGATTTACATGACCTCCGAAGGGGGTAGCCCCGAAGGCAATATGCCTTTTCTGTCTACCTTCAACAGCAAGACCAAGGAACAGCAAATTCTTTGGAGATCCCAGGCACCATTCTACGAGCGCGTCACCAAAGTACTCAACGCAGATGCGAGCTCCTTCATCACCATCAAAGAAGGAACAGACACCCAACCCAACTACTGGGTACGCCACACCAAAAAGCGAATTACTCCCAAGCAAATCACCGCTTTCGCGGATCCCTACCCCAGCCTGAAAGGTATCCAAAAGCAACTGGTCACCTACCCGCGGAAAGATGGCCTCAACCTCTCCGCAATTCTCTACACTCCTGCCGGATATTCACCAGAAAAAGATGGCACACTACCGGTATTGATGTGGGCCTATCCCCGAGAGTACAAATCTGCGGCTGTTGCCGCCCAGGTGAGAGGCTCCAAATACACCTTTACGCGCCTCAGTTGGGGCTCTCCGATCTACTGGGTGACTAGGGGCTATGCCATCATGGACCAAACCGAAATGCCCATCGTAGGTGAAGGCGAGCAGGAGCCCAACGATTTCTTTATCGAGCAGCTCGTGGCCAACGCAGAAGCGGCCATCGATAAGGTGGTGGACTTGGGCATTGGTGACCGCAAGCGCATTGCAGTGGGCGGCCATTCCTATGGTGCCTTCATGACCGCCAACCTCCTTTCCCACACCCAACTATTTGCCGCAGGCATCGCCAGAAGTGGGGCCTACAACCGTACCCTGACTCCCTTTGGATTCCAGTACGAGCAGCGTAGCTACTGGGAAGCCCCTGAAGTGTATTTCAACATGTCTCCTTTCTCCTTTGCCCACCTAGTGAAGACCCCAATCCTGCTTATACATGGGGAGGCAGACAACAACTCGGGGACTTTCCCCATCCAATCCGAACGCTATTACAACGCGCTCAAAGGACATGGTGCGACAACAAGACTGGTGCTCCTCCCACACGAAAGCCATGGCTATGCGGGCAAGGAATCCGTGCTTCATACCCTCTGGGAAATGGACAGCTGGCTAGAAAAATATGTGAAAAACAGGAAGTAAGCGGTTTAGCGAATTGGAAATGGAGTCCGTAGAATTGGTCAACAGTACATGGTCGACGGTCGACAGCTAATTGTAATGAACCTCAAGCCTAGTTCCTACTAGGAACAAATTCACTTTGAAAATACAAGTAAAAAAGAGGCTGTTTCCATTCGGGATAGCCTCTTTTTGTTAACAAACCAACCTAGATCAGCTGATTAGCCACAGCTACTTTTAAGGGAAGAATAATGCTTGAAGTTCAATTATGTGAGCCGTGGACCGTGGACTGTCGACCGTTGACAATTTCAAATAACTTACAAGTCCGCTCCCCACATCAAAATCAAAAATAAAATCCCGAGACCAATTCGGTACCAACCAAAGGAGGTAAAGCCATGGGTGGAAACGTAGGTCAAAAATAGTTTCACTGCTCCCCAAGCCGAGGCAAAAGCCACGAAAAAGCCAATTCCTAGCAGCATCAATTGCTCGCTTGTAAAGGCTAGATCCGCCTTCAAGAGATCATATCCCCCAGCAGCCATCATGGTAGGCACGGCAAGTAAAAATGAAAATTCGGTAGCCTGCTTTCGATCAAGTCCATTAAATACGCCTCCGATGATGGTAGCTGCTGCACGGGAAGTGCCCGGTACCATGGACAAGCACTGGCAAAGCCCGATGAAGAAGGCATTTTTAAAGGAAATATCTTCTACCGCCAACACGTTACTGCCCTGAGTGGCTACTTTCTTGTCAATAAAAATCAGGATGATCCCACCCAAAATCAGGGAAAAGGACACCACGATGGGATTAAATAAATAAGCCTTGATGTAGTCGTAAGCCAAAAACCCAACTACCGCTGTGGGTAGAAATGCCGTAATCAACTTGTAATAAATGGTCAGGTTGCGGAAAAACCGCTTGATATACATCAAGGCTATGGCCAAAATGGCGCCCAGTTGAATAAATACTTCAAAGGTTTTCACAAACTCCTCCTTATGAATACCCATGGCCGTAGAGGCTAAAATCATATGGCCCGTAGAGGAGATGGGAAGAAACTCGGTGAGGCCTTCTACAATGGCAATGAGAATACTCTGAAATAGGGTCATGGAACTAGGGTTTCCCTTGCAAAACTAACAATCGCACCCAATCCCCAAGAAAATTTTCATCTTTATCTGCCATTTCTACGTAAAAGATTGGTATGGAATAGATTTTTTTGGTTGATTCAACTTCTAATAAAGCCTTATGAAACACTCCCTCTCCCCTCTACTTTTCCTTTTCCTTGTACTGCAGGGATTTTCTCAAGAATTAAAGGAAACTCCTCTTACCAATCAAATCAAAGAGGTGACCCTCTTCCTATCAGGAGCACAAGTATTCGAGATAGCAAGCGGGACAATTCCAGCAGGTGAATCTATTCTCCTAGTGAAGGGACTCTCTCCCTTTCTAGATGAAAAAAGCATACAGGTGAAGGGGCAGGGTAACTTCACCATACAGGCGGTCAACAAGCGACTAGATTTTCTCCAAGAAAAAGAGCAAGGAGAACAAGCAAAAGTCCTGGAAAAAGAAATTTCAGAAATTGAAAAGCGCCAAAGCAGTTTGCGAAATCGGATTCAGGTGCTGGGTACTAAAATGTCTGTACTTTCGGCCAACAAAAGTATTGGCAGCAACCAAACAGGTACAAGCATGACTGCATTAAAAGCCACCTTGGACTTTTTTGATGCCGAACACACCAAAATTGTCAACGAGGAATTGCAAATCAATACACAGCTTGCCGCAAACGAGCAGGAACTGGAAGCCCTGCGAAATCAACTCTATGCACTGCAACAAAGCGATGATAAAGAAAAAGCGGAGATCAGAATCCGCGTAAAAGCCAGCAGCGCTGGTCCAGCCACCTTTCAAATCAATTACCTGGTGTCCAATGCAGGCTGGTACCCCAAATACGATGTCCGCGTCAAATCCATCACAGAGCCCCTTCAACTGCAGTACAAGGCAGAGGTCTTTCAAAATACAGGAGCAGATTGGAAAAATGTCAAACTCCGCTTTTCCAATGCCAATCCCAACCAAAGTGGACAGGCCCCAATCCTCGAGAAGTGGGAACTCAACTATGCCCGATTTACTACGGTCAATAAGTTTGCGCTACCGCAGACCCCAGGTTCCATTAGCGGATTGGTTCTCGATGAACAAGGACAAGCTCTTCCGGGAGCCACAGTCTTGGTAAAAGGCACCACAATCGGAACTACCACAGATTTGGAAGGCAGGTATTCATTGACCTTACCCACCACCGCAAAAACCTTGGTTTTCCATTTTATAGGCATGCGTTCGGAGGAACTGCCTATCCAAGGAAGGTCAAATTTGAATGTAACCCTCATGCAGGATAATCAAGTGCTATCTGAAGTTGTGGTTACTGGATATTCAGGACAATCGGAAAAGAGAGCCTTGGGAGCAGCGCCGGTTAACAGTGCTATGGATACAACTCCCTTGATGACCAACTTCGTAGAAAATCAAACCACTGTGGAAATTCAAGTGGCCGAACCCTATTCCATCAAGACCAATGGGGAACGAACCCTCGTCGATCTGAAAACCTACGAGATTCCAGCTACCTATCGCTACACTGCCATCCCAAAACTAGATAAAGATGCCTTTCTACTAGCTGAACTCTCCGACTGGAGTCAATACAACCTCCTGGAGGGAGAAAGCAACCTGTATTTTGAAGATGGCTTTGTGGGAAGGTCCATACTCAACCCAGCGGCACTCCAAGATACCCTCCAAATCTCCATGGGCAGGGACCGATCCCTGGTGATGCAGCGGGAGAAAGTAGGCCAGTTTTCCAAAAAGCGGACCATCGGATCCAATACCACCGAAAGTCGTGGCTATGAGATCACGCTAAAAAACAACAAATCCCAGGCGGTAACCCTTCAAGTGAAAGATCAAATCCCCGTTTCTGTCAATTCCAGTATCGAGGTGACCTCCGAGGAACTCAGTGGGGGTAGCTTAGATCCGCTAACGGGCATCGTCACTTGGGAAATTACCCTTGCCCCAGGAGCACAACAAAAATTAATCCTGCGCTACGAGGTAAAATACCCTAAGGCAGAACGAATTATTTTAGATTAATTAGTGCCCTCATGAAAAATGTATTTGATCCAGCAGTGACCGCTGAATTGATCCAGCGAATCGAAAAACTAAGCCCTGAAAGCCCTGCCCTTTGGGGCAAAATGTCTGTAGACCAAATGCTGGCCCACTGCTGTGTGGCGTATGAGATGGCCTTTACCAACAAGCACCCCAAGGCAAATCCCCTCATGCGTTTTATCTTAAAGACCTTTGTCAAGCCTGGGGTGGTGAATGAAGTCCCCTATAAAAAAAACCTACCCACAGCTCCCGCCTTTCGAATCAAAAATGAAAAAAACTTTGCCGAAGAAAAAGCGCGACTGATTGCTTTTGTAGAGCAAACACTGGCCGCCGGGGAGGCGGAATTTGAAGGAAAGGAATCTCCTTCCTTTGGTCCCATGAACGCCAAGGAATGGAACAACCTACTCTATAAGCACCTGGATCATCACCTCACTCAATTTGATGTGTGAAAAGAAATGGATTCTTGGATTCCTCTTTATTAGCCCTCGAGCCACCCCTTCTTTTTCCTTACTCATAAAATGCTACAACCACCTGTCTAGGTGGAGGGACTTCCATCAAATTGATCGTGGAAAAATTTAGAAAAATCCCCGAATTCGGGTAACTTATTCTCCCTATTTCCTACAACTTAAACCCAAAATTCCATGAGTTCTTCCTTTTCTCGACGAAAATTTCTTGGTGCCAGCTTATTGAGCGGTGCTGGACTTAGCCTTTTACCTCATCTTTCTTTGGGGGCTTCCCCTTCTGCAACTCCCTTGTTTCTAACTGCCCACGAGCGGGTTCGACTTGGATTTATTGGTCTTGGTCGCCAAGCCATGGGCTTGCTCAACAATTTTATGCGCATCCCAGGGGTGGAAGTGATGGCAGGAGCGGACGTCTATGCCATTAAGCGGGAGCGATTTGCACTTCGAGTTCAAAAAAATCTCACGGAAGCAGGCAAGACCCTTACTGCACCCAAACTCTACGAGGACTACCGAGAACTCCTCCAAGATGCCAACGTGGATGCGGTAGTCATCGCCTCTCCGGACCATTGGCATGCGCTCATGGCGATCGATGCCTGCAAAGCCAAAAAGGATATTTACCTAGAAAAACCCCTCACCTTCACCATCAAGGAAGGGCAACTCCTGGTGCAAGCTGTGCGTGAGAATGGCGTAGTTCTAGCCGTAGGCTCCATGCAACGTGCCGCAGTCAACTTTCAAACAGCCGCTATGCACGTGCAGCGCGGTCAACTGGGGAAAATCTCTCAAGTGCTCGTTCACGTGGGCGACAATCCCCATCCCAAGCCCTATGACCTGGCGGCCCAACCCATTCCGGAAGGCCTCAACTGGGAAAAATGGCTTGGCCCCATTCCAAGCCTAGCATTCAATGACCTACTCAATCCAGGCATTAGCCTGAATCCAGAAAAGAACGAAACTGCCTGGGGCGCTTGGCGCTGGTACAAGGAAACCGGTGGAGGATTGATGACCGACTGGGGCGCACACATGATCGACATCGCCCAATGGGGTCTAAGCAAGGATAGAAATGGTCCAACCACCATCATCCCAGGATCTGCAACTCAACCCCTCACGTACCGCTATGCCGACGGGGTAGAGATGCTAATTACCAAGTTTGACGAAGGCCGACAAGGCGTAAAGTTTATCGGCGAAAAAGGCTGGATCAAGGTGTCTCGGGGCAATTACGATACTTCAATTCCAGAATTACAGTTGGGAAAGGAGCCGGAGAATTTTAGTTTTGGTGCCCACCATGTGGATTTTATCGATTGCATCCGCAAGCGAAAAGACCCCATTGTACCCGTGGAAATCGGACACAGCACCTGCACGGCCTGCGCCCTGGGCAACATTGCCCACGAGCTTGGCCGAACCATCACCTGGAATCCGCAGACCCAATTGTCCACAGACGCTGCGGTGAATGCCAAGCTTCACTATGCCTATGAACGAGGCTATAAACTGACCTAAATCACTCAATCGTAAAGAAATTTCCTTTCTCCAAAAACCTTGAAGACCCTTCTTAAGTTTGAAGAGTAATTCTTAGTTTTGGGGCCCAGCCCCAACAGCAACTCAAAAAAAATCAAACTGTAAATCATACGAAACCATGGAAAAACTAATTGTAGACTACACCGCAGTAGCGGTCAACACCGGAGGTAGAAAAGGACACGTTCGCACCGAAGACGGCATGCTTGACTTCGACGTGGCCATGCCCAAAGAAATAGGAGGCGAGGGGGGAAAAACCAACCCTGAGCAACTCTTTGCTGCTGGCTATGCGGCCTGCTTTGGCGGTGCTTTGGGAGCTGTCGCTGGCAGCACCAGCTTGAAAGACTCCGAAATCAAAGTAAAGGTTCACCTGGGCCACTATGGCCCTGGCAGCTTCGGATTGGGCGTAGACATTGAAGTGAAAATTCCTATGGCAGCCTCACTAGAAGAAGCCCAGAAACTGGTAGATGCAGCGCATCAAGTTTGCCCCTACTCCAAGGCTACTCGAGGCAATATTGAGGTCACTGCCACCGCAGTCGCCTAAGCATTTTCTTAATTTACTCCTAAGGCAGGACCAAAATGGACCTGCCTTTTTTTGTGG
>VGMU01000066.1 GCA_016866385.1 Bacteroidota bacterium | reverse complement strand
CGCCATTGCCTTTTTCAACCAGGTTTCTGGCATCAATGCAATCATCTACTTTGCTCCTCGCGTGTTTGAGATGGCGGGAATCTCCACGGAAAATGCCCTGATCTCCACGATCGGCATCGGTTTGGTTAACCTCTTTGCCACCTTCTTTGGACTCTACCTCATCGACCGTATCGGTCGCAAGAAATTGATGTACATCGGTTCCTTCGGCTACATCCTCTCGCTGACCTTGATGGCCTACAATTTTCTCGGGCCTGGCATTCCCAGTTTCTGGTTGCCTATTTTCATTTTTGGATTTATTTGTTCCCACGCCGTGGGACAGGGCTCGGTGATTTGGGTGTTTATCGCTGAAATGTTCCCCAACGAGCTCCGAGCCTATGGGCAATCTCTGGGTTCCTTTACCCATTGGATCTTGGCAGCTGTGATTGCCAACGTCTTTCCCTTCTTTGCCAACCAGTTTGGTCCGGGCTACATCTTCGCCTTTTTCTGCCTGATGATGGTAGTTCAGTTGGCCTGGGTGCGTTTTGCCATGCCCGAAACCAAGGGAAGATCCCTAGAAGAAATTCAAACCGCCTTACAAAAAAAACATGTCTAAACCCGTCGTTCTCTTTGGAGAAATGCTTTGGGACTGCCTCCCCACCGGTGCTGTGCCGGGTGGAGCACCCATGAATGTGGCCTTGCACTTGCACCAACTGGGTCTTCCTACCCGATTGATCTCTGCGGTGGGCAAGGATGCCGACGGAGAAAAGTTGCTCGACTTCCTGCGTTCCTTCGATCTCCCCTTGGAGTTGGTGCAAGTGAAGGAAAGCCAGGCGACTTCCCAGGTGGTGGTCGATACGAGTGACCCCGAAAACATGCGTTACGACATCCTCGCCCCTATAGCTTGGGACTTTTTGTCCTGGTCCCCGGAGCAAGACCGCATCGTTGCCGAGTCCGATGCCTTTGTCTTCGGTACGCTGGGCGCCAGGCATTCTGAAAGTTTGGCTACCCTACTCAAGCTGCTCCGCCACTCAACACTTCGGATTTTTGACGCCAACCTCCGTCCTCCCCACTATTCCTTTGAAGTCATTGAAACCTTATTGGGCTACACGGATATCCTCAAAATCAACGAGGATGAATTGGTGGAGTTTACCGCCCACTTCGGCACGGAAGCGACGATTCCCGGTCTTTGTGAGTTCTTGGATCAACAGTACCCCATTTCCATCATCTGCATCACGCGTGGATCCAAGGGTGCAGCGATCTACCAAAAGGGCACCTTGGTCGAGCATCCCGGCTACAAGGTGGCATTCCAGGATTCCATCGGGGCAGGCGATGCCTTTTTGAGCGGCTTTATCAAGATGTATTTGGAAGAAAAGTCCCCCGAGGAGATCATCGATTTTGCCTGCAAGTTGGGTGGCTACGTCGCTACGCAAAAAGGAGGAGCACCGAGGTATACGGAATTGGATGTGTTGAGGGAAATCCGGTAAAAATTGTACGAAGTACCAAGTACAATGTACCAAGATTCTTTAGTAGCAAGTATCTAGTAGCAAGTATCAAGATCCTTCCGAAGCAGAATTCATATCCTTACCGCAATCCCTACTTTGAATTAATCTGTACGAAGTACTAAGTACAATGTACCAAGTATGCGTTACTGCTAAAAGGATTATTCTGCTAGTTTAATCGTCTTGTGCCTTTTGAATTTTTGCTTTCATTTAAGAACCTGCTAACCGAAAGTAGACAAGCAAGTCAGGTTTATGATTTAAAATTCTCTCTTATTGGTATTCCATACATTGTACTTGGTACTTTGTACCTTGTACCTTGTACAATTTGTTATCCCAAGATTCTTAAGTAGCATGTATCTAGTAGCAAGTATCAAGATCCTTCCGAAGCAGAATATATATCCGTATTGAATTTCCTACTTTGTACTTGGTACTTTGTACCTTGTACAATTGCTAGCAGATACATTCCTTATCAAATAAAAGGTAGCTTCAGAAGTAATTATTTGCACGAGAACCCAATCCCCTCTATTTTTAGCGCTTCGTTTAGGGGCCAAACCCTAACCCTCCACTTTTATGTCGAAAAATCTTGTCATCGTAGAATCCCCCGCCAAAGCCAAAACCATCGAAGGGTACTTGGGAAAGGACTTTAAGGTAGCCTCCAGCTTCGGGCACGTGCGAGATTTGCCGAAAGGCGACAAGGCCATCGACATCAAAAATCGCTTCAAGCCCACCTACGAGGTCACTGCAGATAAAAAAGAAGTAATCAAGAATCTCAAAGCCCTGGTAAAGGATGCCGACATGGTCTACCTTGCCAGTGACGATGACCGCGAAGGAGAAGCCATTTCTTGGCACTTGAAAGAGGTATTGAAGTTGGAGGAGCAAGATTGCAAGCGCATCGTCTTCCGCGAGATCACCAAAAACGCGATCCTAAAGGCCATCGACAACCCACGAACCATCGACTACGACCTCGTCAATGCCCAGCAGGCACGACGTATCTTGGATCGATTGGTGGGTTTTGAACTCTCCCCTATTCTTTGGAAAAAAATCAAAACCGGGCTTTCAGCCGGTCGCGTGCAGTCGGTAGCAGTTCGCTTGATTGTGGAGCGCGAACGAGAAATCGAGGCGCACCATTCCAAATCCGCTTTCCGCATCACCGCCCTCTTTGAGGTGGAAGGCAAGTCCTTCCAGGCGGAATTGCCCAAGAAATTTGACACCAAGGCCGAAGCCGAGGCATTTCTTAAAAATTGCTTAGATGCGAGTTTCTCTGTAGCCAACCTCGAAAAGAAGCCGGCCAAAAAGACTCCAGCAGCCCCATTTACCACCTCCACGCTACAGCAGGAGGCCTCTCGTAAGTTGTATTTTTCAGTGACCCAAACCATGCAAGTGGCCCAGAAACTCTACGAGGCGGGAAAGATTACCTACATGCGTACCGATAGCACCAACTTGTCTCAAGATGCCTTGGCCGCAGCCAAGTCTGCCATCGAACAGGCTTTTGGAGCCAATTACCATACCCAGCGAAAATTCGCTACCAAAAACGAAAGTGCTCAAGAAGCGCACGAAGCAATTCGTCCCACCGATTTTGGCTCTGCCCAAGTTTCCGGTGATCGCAACGAGCAGCGCTTGTACGAGTTGATCTGGAAGCGAGCCATCGCCTCCCAAATGAGCGATGCAGCCCTCGAGCGCACCACGATCACCGTGGGCATTTCCAATTCCCCCCTGCAATTGCAGGCCACAGGGGAAGTGATCACCTTTGATGGATTTTTGAAGGTGTATCTGGAAGATACGGACGAGGAGCCCGAAGATGAGGAAAGCGGCAACAGCGCCCTCCTTCCACCCATGACGGTAGGACAAGCCTTGCGTTTAAAGGAAATGAAGGGAAAAGAAACCTTCAGCCGTCCTGCCCCACGCTACACGGAAGCCTCCTTGGTGAAAAAATTGGAAGAACTGGGCATCGGGCGACCTTCCACCTACGCACCCACCATTTCCACCATTCAAAAGCGGGATTACGTGAACAAGGAGGCACGTGAAGGAACCAAGCGACCCTACGTGGAGATGGTCATCTCGGGTGGGCAATTTAAGGAGAGTACTAAATCAGAAATTACGGGAGCCGAGAAAAACAAACTCTTCCCTACGAATATTGCCATGGTCGTCAACGACTTTTTGGTAGAGCATTTTCCGAATGTGATAGACTTCCACTTTACCGCCAAGGTGGAAAAGGAGTTTGACGAGATTGCTGCGGGAGGCCAAGATTGGCAGGACATGATCGATGCCTTTTACGGCAAGTTTCACAGCAGTGTGGAAGAAACTCAGCAGGTATCCCGTCAGGACATCAACACTAGCCGCAGCTTGGGGGTGCATCCCGTGTCGGGCAAACCGATTTTCGCACGACTAGGCAAGTTTGGTCCTTTGGTGCAGATTGGCGACAACGAGGACGAGGAAAAGGTATTTGCGAGCCTGAAAAAGGGCCAATTCATCGAAAACCTCAGCTTAGAAGATGCTTTGGAATTGTTTAAACTTCCCCGTGAGGTAGGCGTTTTTGAGGACAAGAAGATGGTGGCTGCACTTGGTCGCTTTGGTCCCTACATCAAGCACAATGCTGCGTTCTATTCCTTGCAGAAGGAGCAAGATCCCATGTTGATCACGGAGGAAGAAGCCATCCAATTGATCGTGGACAAGCGGGAGGCGGTTGCCAACAAGCACATCAAAACCTTCGCGGAAAACCCAGAGATCCAGGTTTTGAATGGACGATGGGGACCCTACATCAAGCTGGGGAAAAACAACTACAAGATCCCGAAGGGCAAGGAAGCTGCAGACCTGACCTACGCCGAAACCCTCGACATCATCGAATCCCAACCCGATACCGGCAAGAAAAAAGGCCGGTTTGGGGGGAAAAACCGTTGAGGTTTCCAAAAACCTCGACGGTTTAAAAAACCTTATTCTTATTTAAGAAATAAAACCTTCGAGGTCTGAAAAAGACCTCAAAGGTTTTCCCCAAAAATTCCTTATTTTTCGAGAGGTGATTTTTCACCCTCTCCATTACCCAAAATTCCTTCCATGCATCAGAAAATAGCCGTGATTGGCACAGGCCCTTCGGGCATTACTGCACTTAAAAACCTCCTGGACCAAGGGCTCGATGCGGTGGCCTTTGACCGAAATGACTCCGTAGGAGGCAACTGGATTTATTCCGAGAAGGAAAGCCACTCCAGCGTCTTTGAAACCACCCACATCATCTCTTCCAAGACCCTGTCCCAATACGAGGATTTTACCTTCGATGAGTTTGACCCCAACACTCCCGACTACCCTTCCCACAATACACTGCGCCGGTATTTTCAGGCCTACGCCGAGCGGTTCAACCTCCTGCCTCATATCCGCTTTGGCACCCTAGTGACTTCTTGCCAGCGAAGGACCGATGGCAACTGGGAAGTGACCACCGAAAAAGACGGACAGTCGACTACCGAAACCTACACGCACCTGGTCGTCGCCAATGGACACCATTGGAAGCCTCGCATGCCCAACTATCCGGGCAACTTTACCGGAGAATTTCTCCACTCTCACCATTTCAAAAAGGCGGCTCCCTTTGCAGGCAAGCGGGTGCTGGTGATCGGCGGAGGGAACTCTGCCTGTGATGTGGCCGTGGAAACCAGCCGCGTATCTGCCTTTACCGCCATCTCCTGGAGAAGAGGGTACAACATTGTGCCCAAATTCCTATTTGGGAAGCCCTCCGACAAGGTGGCCGAAGGCACCAAGTGGCTACCGCTCAAGGTGCGCAGTTTCTTCAACAAACTGATGCTTAAGGTTTTTGTAGGAGACAATTCCGTGTATGGACTCCGTCCGGTCACCGAAGCATTTGGCGCGACCCACCCCACCATCAACGACGAACTCCTCCAAAAAATCCGTCACGGTAAAGTACATCCACGACTGGATATTGCCCGATTTGAAGACAATACCGTGGTCTTTGAAGACGGGCGTCAGGAAGCCTACGACAGCATCATCGCCTGCACGGGCTACTGGCTCACGCATCCCTTTTTCGAGAAGGAATTGATAGACTACAGCACAGGGCCTGTGCCTTTGTATTTGAAAATGTTCCATCCTACGCTGTCCAACCTGTACTTTATCGGCATGTTTCAACCCCTAGGCTGCATCTGGCCCGGTGCGGAGTTGCAGAGTAAACTGATGTCACAGGAACTGATTGGCGCTTGGAAGCGACCCAAGAACTTGGCCGAGCTCTGTGAAAAAGAGGTGACCAACCCGCATTACAAACAAGTGAATACCCCAAGGCACACGATTACGGTGGATTTCCACCTCTTTGTCAAGGCCTTGAAGCAGCAACTTCCTAAAAACTACGTATCCAAAAAACCAATTGCTGCTAAAGAGAACGTACCAGCTTAAATCAACCTCTCAAACCTAGCCCAATCCAGCCATGCACATAAACGATCATAACCCCCTCCTTCCCTACGTTCCCGCAGCAGATCGCTACGAGCGCATGAAGTACCGCTACTGCGGCAACAGCGGCATCCAACTCCCGGAAATCAGTTTGGGTCTCTGGCACAACTTTGGGCACAATGCCGACTTCACCCTGGGCAGAAAGATTTTAAGAAGAGCTTTTGATTTGGGGATTTGCCACTTTGATCTGGCCAACAACTACGGTCCTCCCTTTGGATCGGCAGAGGAAAATTTTGGACGCATGCTGCAGAAGGATTTCCTTCCCTATCGGGACGAACTCCTGATTTCCTCCAAGGCAGGCTGGGACATGTGGCCAGGTCCCTATGGCAACTTTGGTTCCAAAAAATACCTGATTGCCAGTTGCGATCAGAGTTTGAAACGCATGGGACTGGATTACGTGGATATTTTTTACCACCACCGTCCCGATCCCAACACCCCCTTGGAAGAGACCATGGGGGCCTTGGACCTGCTGGTTCGTCAGGGAAAAGCCCTCTACGTAGGAATCTCCCAGTACAGCGCCGAAGACAGCACACGCGCCTATGAAATCCTGAAGTCCTTGGGAACGCCCCTGTTTATCCACCAGCCTCGCTACAGCATGCTAGACCGCTGGGTGGAACAGGGATTGATGGAGGTGTTGGGGCAAAAAGGAGTCGGAAGCATTGCCTTCTCTCCGCTAGAGCAAGGCTTGCTGACCGACAAGTACTTGAAAGGAATTCCGGCTGACTCCCGTGCAGCCAAGGATGGGCGCTACCTGAAGCCCGAGCAGATTGCTCCAGAGAAATTGGCAGTCATTCAGCGCTTGAATGAGGTGGCGCTCCGTCGAGGACAAACCTTGGCCCAACTCGCCATTGCTTGGCTTTTGAAGGATCCGCGCATCTCTTCTGTGCTTGTGGGGGTATCCCGTCCGGAACAGTTGGACGATAACGTGGCCGCCATCCAGAATAGCCAGTTTAGTGCAGAAGAACTCGCAGAAATCGAGGGTATTTTGAGGGGTTAATGGGAAACCGGCCTGGGAAAGGATTTTTTTCTTTTTTCTTCCCGCGGATTTTCAAAGAAAAATACTAAAAATCAAAAAAAATCCCCCTTGCCCCCTTGGTAAGGGGGAGTAACCCAACGCAGATTCAGACAATTCCTAAGGATAAAATATGCTTTGGGTTGAAATAAAACAGAATTTTTAATTCCTTACCTCAGTGTCTGAGGAGCAAGCGATGCGATTCCCCCTTGAAAGGGGGTTAAGGGGGATTTTCAACTTTAATCCTAAAATAATCCAATCCTCACTATTCTAGGGGCATTTATTTCAAAAACCTTCGAGGTTTTGGAAACCTCAAAGGTTGTTCCTAATTTCCCTTACACAAACACCAGCATCCCATGGGAATCACACGAAGAGATTGGATCAAAACTGCCTCAGTCAGCAGTGGAATGGCTTTATTGGGAGGAAATGCCCTCCTCAACCCGCTGCAAGCAGCAGCAGCCCCAGTTTACACCCCACGCCCTTTGGCAGGAATGATTCGTCTCGGATCCAACGAGAACCCCTACGGTCCCTCGCCGAAAATGCGGGCGGCCATGCAAGCCGCCTTTGACGAAGGATGCCGCTACCCCTGGGTCTCCAATGCCTCTCTAGTCAAGCTCATCGCCGCCAAAGAAGGCGTGCCCGAGGACCACATCGTCACTGTTGCCGGTTCGGGCGAGGGGCTGAAAGTAGCAGGCCTCACCTTTGGACAGGGTCGGGAGATCATCTCCTGTTCCCCGACCTTCCTGACCATGATGGAGTATGCCTCCCTCTGGGGTACGGACATCAACTGGGTACCTTTGACCAAGGACCTGGACTTCAATCTGGAAGAAATTGAAAAGCGCGTGTCCTACGAAACAGGCCTCGTGTTCCTCTGCAACCCCAATAACCCTACCGGTAAACTCCTTCCTGCAGACCAGGTGCTTGACTTCTGCGAGACAGTCAGCAAGCGCACCGTGGTCTTCTCCGACGAAGCCTACTCGGACTACATCACCGAACCCAACTACCCCTCCATGGTACAGTTAGTCAAAAAAGGGATGGACGTGGTCGTGTCCCGCACGCTATCCAAGGTGTATGGACTCGCAGGCATCCGCCTTGGCTACCTGATCGCCCGACCCGAATTGGCCGCCAAACTCCGACAGCGCGTAGTGGCTGATACGAACATCATGGCCATAGAAGCAGGCAAAGCCGCCTTGCAAGACCAGGATTTCTACCGCTTTTCCCTACAGAAAAACAACGAAGCCAAGGCCATCCTCACCCAGGCCTTGGATGAACTGAAGCTTCCCTACCTTCCCTCCCATGCCAACTTTGTCTTTTTCCAATCCGGAAAAGACATCACCCAATTGAATGCCGAGATGGCCAAAAAGGGAATCGGCGTAGGCAGACCCTTTCCTCCCCTCAACGATTGGTGCCGCATCTCCACGGGTACGCTGGAAGAAATGCAGCTTTGCGTGAAGGCGCTCAAAGAAGTGCTAGGGTAATGCTTGCAAAAGATTTGGTCCTGCAAAATGAACGCATTTTGCTGCGCCCACTTTTGCAGGAAGATTTACCAAGGTTGCTGGAATTGACGCAGGATCCGGGGCTGTGGACCTACTTCACCCATGACTTGAGAACGCCTGCAGGCCTGGAAGCCTGGGCTGCAGGGCATTTTTCGGGGGATCGCTTCCAATTTATGGTGGTGGATCAAGGCAGCCAGCAACTTTTAGGGTCTACGGGATTTGGCAATTACTTCCCTCGGGACCAGCGGATAGAGATTGGCTGGACCTGGCTCGGACGTGCTGCCCAGGGTACGGGTACCAACATGGAGATGAAGTCCCTGATGCTTGCCTATGCTTTTGAGGAATTGGGTATGCTGCGTGTGGAGTTTAAGACTGACGTGCTCAACCTCCCCGCTCGCAAGGCCCTACTCCGACTCGGCGCCACCGAGGAAGGGATATTGCGTAGCCACACCCTCATGACCCATGGCAGAAGGAGAGATACGATTTATTACAGTTTTTTGAGGGGGGAGAAGTGGTTAACTGGTTAATTGGTTAACTGATTAATCGTTAAAGGTTAAGTGTTAAAAGCCTACTTGCCACAGGCAAGTTAAATTCGTTTATTAAAATCCCCCCGCAATTCTGCGGGGCAGGCTCCTAGCCCCCTTATGAAGGGGGAATCGCATCCGTGGCACCCCAAACACTGTACTAAGAATTAAATCGGGTTAATTAAAAATAAAAATTTTCAATTCTTCTTTAAATAGCTGAGGGAAATCAGATTTGACTCCCCCTTGACAAGGGGGTAAGGGGGATTTATTACTTTTTTCCCGCTGATTCTCGCGGAATAATCCCTCTGATTTTTATAGAATTTTACTAAACTTTTTCCTTTTAAACCAAAGAAATTAACTTACATTTGTATCCATTTAGATACATTTTTTATATTGATTATCAATAAGACTTTTGAATTTGACCAATGGCTAAAAAAACTAAAGGACTCAACAGCAAAGGCTAAAATCCTTTTTCGAATACAAAAATTAGAAAGTGATGGACATTATGGAGATTGGAAATCAGTAGGAGAAGGTGTTCTTGAAATGCGAATCCACTATGGCAAGGGTTACAGACTGTATTTTAAAGTACAGGAGGAGAAAGTAATCCTTTTATTAATAGGAGGAGACAAATCCTCCCAGGAAAAAGATATTCAAAAGGCCATTCAACTGGCCAAAAAAGAAAAAACATAATCATGGAACCCACAAAATTCGAGATTTCAGACTACCTCGATGACCCTCAGGTCATTGCAAGTTATCTCAATACCGTATTGGAGGAGGGAACTAGCGATGAATTGATCGTAGCACTGGGCCATATCACCAAGGCCATTGGCATGACCAAAATTGCCGAAAAAACAGGCATGAGCAGACCTAGTTTATACAAGGCCTTATCCGAAGGAGCCAAACCCCAGTTTGAAACCATCCACAAGGTGCTCAAAGCCATTGGAGGACAGATTCAAGTAAAAGTGAGTGAGGAGTAGGAAACAGTTTAAGTTTAAGTTTAAGTAGGTGTTTTAAAAATCTCTCATAAATTTTTAAAAAATCCCCACCTGCAAGTATGCGGGGCAGGCTCGTTGCCCCCTTACTAAGAGCCTGTCCCGATGACAATCGGGAGGGAGTCACCCGAGCTGTTCCTCAAATATTCTTAATGATTTGAGATTTTTTTGCCAAAAAACTCACTACTTATTAGATTCTAAATGGCCACAAAGATGCGACTCCCCCTTGACAAGGGGGTTAGGGGGATTTATTACCTTTTTTCCCTAAGATTCCCACAGAAAAATTCTGCAGATCAAACCAATTAAATCAGCGTATTTTTTCTCCTTGGATCAGCGTGAACTAAAAATTTGAGGACACAAACTATAAACCCTTACTTTTTCGGAATTAATTCCTAAAAAGTAGTAACTATTTTGGATTTCATTCCGAAATAGTCAAGAATCCACACAATTCAGTGGAGTTTGTTATTTGAATCGTAACTTCAAAATTTAATATGTAGCGCAAACGGATTAACGCTTAACCTTTAACATTTTATCAGCTACAATTAAACAGTTAACCAGTTAACCCCTTTTTTTGACATA
>VGMU01000065.1 GCA_016866385.1 Bacteroidota bacterium | reverse complement strand
ACATGCTCCAACCCTACCCTTCCGACTTGATGCAGAGCTATACGGTCTCTCCCCTTGTCAATTCAGTCCAAAACGATACCCAAAGTATTCTTAGGAGAACCTCTCCTATGGACCAATTTGGCAACTATACGCTTTTTGGTTGATAACCAGAGGCCTACACTGAGAGTTGTTGGATTGCCCCCAAGTTCCGATATTGCTTAGAATTTACCCACACCCTAATTCATTTATAAGCTAAATTCCATGTTTAAATCAAGAATTCTTGGTGCTGGCCATTACGTGCCGGAGCGTATCGTGACCAACGAAGACCTTTCTCAGCTCATGAACACTTCCAACGAATGGATTGTAGAGCGAACAGGCATACAGGAACGCAGGTGGTACACTCCTGGAGTGGATACGGTAACCAATATGGCTGCCAAAGCTAGTAAACTCGCCATGAGTCGAGCTGGGGTAAGTTTAGGGGAAATAGAGTTTATAATTTTTGCGACCATCACCCCCGATTATTTTTTACCCGGAAATGGAGTTTTGCTGCAGCGGGAACTCGGCATGGGTACCATAGGGGCATTGGACGTAAGAAATGCCTGCTCAGGGTTTATTTATTCCCTATCCATTGCCGATCAATTTATCAAAACAGGCATGTATTCAAAAATTCTAGTGGTCGGTGCTGAAATTCAATCTTCCGCTTTGGATAAAAGCGATGAGGGCAGGTCCAGCGCAGTCATTTTTGCAGATGGTGCTGGAGCTGTGGTGCTGGGAAGATCTGAAGATGCAGGGCTTGGAGTTTTAAGTACGCACCTGCATGCCGAAGGAGCTCATGCAGAAGAATTGTATTGCATAGCCCCTAGCTCAAGCGGTAAAGAAAGAATTTCCAAAGAATTGATTGATCGGGGGGATTTCTTCTTAAAAATGAATGGAAATGCGGTATTTAAGCATGCCGTTGTTCGATTTATGGAAGTCATTCAAGAAGCATTGGCTTGCAACGGGATTCAAAAAGAGGAAATTGATTTGTTGGTTCCACATCAAGCCAATTTACGGATTAGCCAATACGTACAGCAGAAGCTAGAGTTGCCAGATCACAAAGTATTCAATAACATCATGCACTTAGGAAATACCACGGCTGCCACCATTCCTATAGCCCTGTCACAGGCTTGGGAACAAGGAAAATTAAAGGAGGGGGATTTGGTATGTTTGGCAGCTTTTGGATCAGGGTTTGCGTGGGCCTCAGCCTTATTGAGGTGGTGAGATGGGTGATGAAATTGATCAAATTGACCTGAAATTATGGTTGGACAGTGAACTATTGCAAAAGCAAAACCTCCTCAAGACCAGTTTTCTCGAACTTTTTGAAGATTTAGGAAACAACTTTCCAAATGAATTGCTGAGGGAATTTTTCACAGATTCCAGGGGCAAAAAGATATCCAAAGGAAGTAACCTGTTGGGAGCCCCATACTTGGTATTAGACTTGATTAGAAATTTTGATTTAGACACGGGAGCAAACTTGCGCTTGATCAATTGGTTCGGACAAGGCATGTTTATCTGCGCATTTTTTGGTAAAAACTTCCGACTACCTGTAGATCATTTTTTACACGATGGATTCGCTTTTGGACTTACCGAACAGCCATGGGAGCTGCCCGAACAGGTACTTGAACATAAAACCACGAGAAACGTGACAGAACAACTTTTAAGCAAGGCAAAGTATCAACTCTGGATAAAAAAATTGGAATTAGAAGGAAGTAAAAAAGTAATTTTTACCTATCTCAAGCAAGAAATAGAAAAAATCCTGGCGCTAAAGTCTACTCCTCAGGATAAAAGTTAAGTATTTCGATTATTTTTAAACAAGAAAACAATTCCTACGTAGGAAGAATAAAGCAGCTTTTTTCCACGTTAGTTTTCTACCCACCAGACCGACAAGAACTCGCTTAACCATGAAGCATTTGCTTATTGCAGTATTTTCTCTCTTTCATTTTTCTATTTTTTCGCAAACCCCTAAAATCGTGGTGGTCTACAATGCAGATTCTACGGTAGTAGGCAGCGGGGTCTTAGATAATTCTCTTCAAACAGGACTTTGGAAATACTACGATGTAAAAACCAATACCTTGCTTACGGAAGGTACTTTCAGCCAAGGGTTTAGAGATGGTCAATGGACCAGTTTTCATAGCAATGGCAAACCAAAAGAAAGGGCCGACTACCGCAGGGGTAAACTTTTTGGTCCGGCAACTTTCTACGATTCGTATGGATCGCTGGTCAAAGAGATGATTTTTCAAGACAGCATCTTGGTAGGAAAATACTTGGAATATTACGGGACTGACCCCAATGCCCCCTACATTGATCCAGAACAAGTTAAACTAGAAGGTCAATACGGAAAAGGTAAAAAACAAGGCCAATGGGCTACTTATTTTGAAGAAGGGCAACTTGCCATTCGAGAATTTTATGTGGATGGGCTTCGTGAGGGCCCTTATTTAGAATACGATCGAGAAGGCAATGTGGTGACCGAAGCCCATACCATCAAGGGCCAATTTGATGGGGCATTTAAAACCTATTCCTACCCAAATTATCTCCTTACCTCAGGTACTTACCAAGAAGGAGAAAAAGTAGGCGAATGGAAAAGTTATTTTCCTGGTACTAAGATGTTAGCCTCGGAAGAATACTACGACAGCACCGGAAATCGTGAAGGAGAGTGGAAATACTATTACGAAACTGGAAGATTGGCTAGGGTGGAGCGTTACGAATATAACATCGCGGTAGGAGATTGGGAAGAGTATTTTCCCAATAAATCTCTATCCAAGCGCAAAACATATGTCTTGGGTGTGCCCTCTGGACCCTATGTGGAGTACCACAGTACTGGCAAGTTGTCAGTACAAGGAGGTTACGATGGAGGAGCCAAATCAGGACTTTGGAAAAATTTCTACCCCGATGGACAGCTGTATGCTATAGGAGAATACAGAAACGACCTGAAAACTGGACTTTGGAAATTCTTCAATAAAATTGGAATTCTTGTTGCTGAAGGGGAGTATTCCTTAGGCATGGAAAACGGACAATGGGTATATTATTACGATGGTGGCCAATTAAAATCTGTTGGGTCATACAACGTGGGATTTGAAAATGGGATCTGGGGACTTTTTTATGACAATAAGCAATTGATGCAGGAAGAATTTTGGGACAATGGCAGGCTAATGAATGTCAGTGATTTGAGTACAGAAGACGGAGAATCTACCCTGGACAAAGGAACTTTGAAAAATGGCAATGGAACTCGGATCACCTACTACCTGACCGGAACCAAAGAATCAGAAGGCAGCTATGAATCTGGAAAAGCAGAGGGAATTTGGATTTTTTACCACGAATCTGGAAAAAAAGCCTCGGAAGGAGTGATGAAAGAAGGGAAAAGAGAAGGCACCTGGAGGTTTTATAATTCTGCTGGAAGGTTAGAAGATCTCATCCAATTTAAAGCTGATGAAATGGTAAATCCCAAGGAAAGCTCTTCCCCTCTTTTGAGGTAAACAATCCACTTCCTTGGCTGTTATCCAATAAACAAAACTCATGTTTGGATTATTTAAAAAGAAAACAGAAAAGGAAAAACTACAAGAAAGCTATGCCAAAATGATGGCTGAAGCCTACAAGCTTTCCCATTCCAATAGAACAGCAGCGGATAAGCTTATGGCAGAAGCAGAAGAGCTGGCAAAAAAAATAGATGCCCTGAAAGAATAATTGGGACCTAATTTTATTGAGGCAACATTGAACTATCTTTTTAAGGTTACCTGCTCAAAAAGAATTTAAGAAGCAATTTTTGATTTTTACTTTCTTGAATAATCGTCTTCCAACCTGACTATATCCATTTCATCCGATGGAAATGAAACATCAGAGTGCATCCATATCTCTGCTACTACTCCCCAGGTGGAGGTTCCTATCAGGCGGTGACGCTCCCCCTTCTCCAAAGAAATAATTTTTCCTGTTTCCATGGGTACATGGGGTCTCTGACTATCGTCCATGCTCCTGCATAAGGCAGCTTCTCCAGCTACCAAGGTCCACAATTCTGCTCTTCTAAAGTGGTATTGCCACGAAAGCCTCTCTCCTGGAGCAACCACCAGAAATTTAGGGCTTAACTTCTGTGCAAGCTGCTGCTCAGACAATACAACCTCTTGAAAAAAAGCATCTTTAAATTTTCTGAGTTGGTGTTCATCCAAAACAAAAAAACCTCCCCAGGGACGATCGAAATCAATTTTGGTAATGTTGAATCCGGAGTCGATTAAAAATTTTTCTACTAGCTCCCTCACCTCCGTTTTGCTCAGGCGGGGATGAAGTTCAAAAACATGATTCATCGTTTACATTTTTTTTCAAAAGTAGCATTTTTGATTTATTTGATGGAGAGGCTAAAAAGAATTGAAAACCCTACAAGGTACTGATCCTAAGGAGCTAAAAAAATCTTTAAGCTTGACTTCTGAGTGATTTTTTTAATTTATTTACAAAAATTCTGCTTAATTCCTTAAATTTTTTATCAAAGTATAGCCTACTTTCCTGATTTTTGTACCCTTTACTACCAAAATTCCCTGCATGCACCTGATCAATCCTCAAGAGGTTCTATCAAAAATAGACGGAGTAGTTGAAGCAAAAAACTATATCCAAAAAATCAAACTTATCCGGCACCTGTACCAAAAGGGGGCTTCCACGGCCAATGGGATTTGTAGCGATATCGGGATTTCCTTACCTACCGTACAAAGCCTACTCACGGATTTGATCCAGTCGGGAGAGGTCAGTAAACAAGGCAGAGCTGCTTCCCAAGGAGGTAGAAAACCAGATTTGTATGCCTTGGCATCCCATGCCTTTTACGTATTGTCTGTGGATATTTCAAAATATTCCATGTCCATGGCCCTTTACAATTGCCAGCACGATCAGGTCCAAGAGAAGAAAATTCAAAAGATAACGCTGAACAACGAAAAGAAAACCTTCGATACCATCTGCGATGCTATAGAAGAGTACCTCATGTCTTCCTCATTCAGCGCAGAAAAAATCATTGCAGTAGGGTTTTCTATGCCTGGCTTATTGGACGCTTACACAGGAATAAACTACACCTATTTGCGCTTCGGTGAACAAAGCCTCGTAGAACTTTTTGAAAAGAGGTTGAAGAAAAAAGTTTTCATAGAGAACGATGCCCGAGCCATGACCCTTGCAGAATGTAAATTTGGAGCGGGTAAAGAAGCTAAAAATGTGTTGGGGATTTTTGTTGGCTGGGGAATTGGACTAGGAATTGTAATTCAGGGTAAAATTTACCAAGGATCATCAGGGTTTGCTGGAGAGTTTGCGCATTCCCCTTTGGTAGAATCTAGCGAAGTGAGTTGCACCTGTGGTAAAAAAGGATGCCTAGAAGCAGTGGCATCTGGTACTTCTCTAGTTAGAATGGCAAAAGAGCAGATTCAACAAGACAAAGAAAGTATTTTGGCTAGGATGATCTTGGAGCGAAAAGGGGACTTGGAGCCTGAGCTCGTAGTAGAAGCCGCTTTGGCGGGTGATCAACGAGCCATAACGATATTATCTGAGGTAGGCATAGATCTAGGAAGAGGAATTTCCATGCTCATTCAACTTCTAAATCCTGAACAAATTATCATTGGAGGTGCTATAGCAGAAGCCAAGCACTACGTGATCACGCCCATTCAACAGGCCTTAAATATTTACTGCATGGCTAAATCAAGGGAAAAAACCCAATTGGTCTTGTACCATCTAGGAAAAGAAGTAGGCCTGCTGGGGGGAGTAGCACTGGTAAATGAAAAGCTATTTGAGGAAATGGTAAGTAGATAATACCGAAACTATCCCTAAAAAGCGGTTTCAACTAGAAAAAAAGAGGGGGGGTCTTTTTCTCTTACGAGCAAGTACCTATCCCCTTCTAGAGGGATATATCCCATATCGTAGCAGAAATATACAAGTTTACCCTCTGGAAATCCCAGACTGTGGGTATGGTATTTAAAATTAAAACCCTCTGCATCCAAAACTTCTTTGGAAACCTTGACTTCGATTTTACCATCTGCAATTTTTGAATGGAGTATGGCTCTATTTCTACGCAAAGCATGATTTATGCGTCTCATGCGGTTGGTGTACTGAGCATTTTTTTGGTTGTTGAAAGTAGTCCTACACCCGTCGTCACAAAATCGTTTGTCTAACCTACCTATCAAAAGGCTGTTGCAGTGTAAGCACCGACGATGATTTGATTCCATAAAGATTAAAAAGTGATAACTAAACTCGCTTAAAAAGTAAATCCAAAAGACCTTCCTGCAGCAGCCCAAGCTTGGACGACTACAGGAAGGAATCAAAATAGGATTCTAAAATTTTCTATACGCTCCTCGCAAATACTTGTTTGCTTTTTTCTCTGAAAATTTTGCTTTTTTACTATTCCAATGAAGGGTTTGGTTCGGAAATCTCCCTGCAATTACCCCTAACAAAATGGTTTCTGTCAATCGAGCAGAGTAAGAAAAAGGAGCACTGCATTCCCCCTTACCCAAACAGGCATCTACAAATTGATGGTAATGCTTTTTACTTTCTCCCACATAGTCTTTGACTGGTGCGCCCAAGTTGAAGGGAGTAACATCAAATTCCTTGTATTTTCTGTCTACAATCCATCTCGGAAGTTGCTGAAAATGAGGCAACAAAAGCCTTCCCTTTTCACCTACAAACATAGCTCCTTGATCAGGCAACTTATCTCCTTTGGGAAGCTCAAGGTCTGCATGATCTTCAGGTGCTCCTGGCCCATCGTACCAGACCCAAGTCAAGGTCTCTGCGGTGTATGGAGTTGCAGGAAATTCATAGGTCACGATATTATTTTCAGGAAAGCCAAACCCTGTAGGTTTTCTACACCGGTTGATTATGGTCTTAGGAACATCCAATTGCAGGGCATTATAGGGCGTATCAAAAATATGTACACCCATGTCACCCAAGGTACCACAGCCATAATCCACCAGTTTTCTCCAGTTGCCAGGATGATAGACACCTTCTTTGTAGGGCCTCTCTGTGGCCGTTCCTAACCAGAGGTTCCAATCTAAATTACTAGGAATGGGATCGCTGCCCTTAGGCTCTTTGCCGTCAAAGCCCCAATTTTTGGGTGACCAGGCTCGTACCGTATGGACCTTGCCGATGATCCCAGATTGAATGAGTAGAGTGGCCAGTTTGTAATCGTAAAAAGAATGCACTTGTATGCCCATTTGGGTCACCAATCCTTTTTCTTCTGCCATTTTTTTCATCTCCCTAGCTTCGCTTACGTGGTGCGTCAAGGGCTTTTGGCAGTACACTGCCTTGTCCAGCTCCATAGCCATCAAAGAAGCCGGGGCATGGGTATGATCTGGGGTAGAGACCACAACCGCATCGATCTGATTCTTCATATCTTTCAGTAAGATGCGGTAATCGCTGAAAGTTTTGGCTTGAGGGAAAAGAGCTGTGGCATTGGTCAAGGCATTAGAATCTACATCACACAAGGCCACGACCTCAACCATAGGATGGCTAGAAATTGCTCTCAAGTCTTCCATTCCCATACCACCAAGTCCAATATGGGCAGTTCTCAGCTTTCCTGCCTTAGCACTCTTGGCCAACAAGGCCGGCGCAAGGGAAAGGCTAGCAAGGCCTAAAGCTGATTTTTTTAAAAAGTCTCTTCTGTCCAGTACTACGTAATTTTTTTTCATGTTAAGCTTGGGTTATTGATAATTAGAAAATCTCTTTAATTCGAATATTTCGAAAACGAACCACATCCCCATGACCTAGAAAACCGATATGTCCTCGGTTTCGGAGTAGTCCAGGATGTTCTTTATGATCAAGGGTACCGTTTTTACTTGCCTCTAGGTAATTTCCTTCTAGAATAATTTCTCCATTCAGGATCACGGTGATCATGGGATGTCGCACCCTCACTTCTTGTTGGTTCCACTCCCCTACTGCTCGCAAAAAACCGCGTTTGGCGGGAATGACTCCATACACTGATCCATGGTACTGATACGGCTGAAGGCTTGCATATTTTTCTGCCTCATTGTCTAAAATTTGCAATTCCTTACCTAAGTAAGCCGCATCGCCAGACAAGGGAGCATGAATACCTAACCCGTTATTTGCTCCCGGAGTGAGTTGAAATTCAAATCGGAGAACAAAATTTTCATATTCCTTTGCAGTATAAAGATTTCCTCCACCTCCACCCTGGGGTTCGATGACTAGAATTCCGTCTTTAACCAAATAGGACGATTTATTTCCTATCCAATTGTCTAATGATTTTCCATCAAAAAGAGATACAAATCCCTCTTCCTGGGAATATCCCCTGGAGGGAATAATAACAAAGCATAAAAAAACAAGGATTACATGAAAGAGGACTTGAGTCTTGTTCATAGCGCATTAAAAAAAGTGTGCTTTACAAAGCTAAAAGAGTAAATGAATTCTTAGTGTTTTTTAGAAAAAAAAGCGAAAAATTAAGCATAAAAATTTCCACCCGTCGAGTCCTTTGTTTCAAATTTGCACAATAATTCTACCCAGTTGAAACAGAATAAAGGTTATTGATGTTTAACCAAAGTAAAGTCAAGAGCAGTACAACACTACGCTTGAAACGTCTCCCTATGAATTACCTAAAGCAAAGTATATTTCTTATGATCGCCCTCCTTCTCACCCCACTGATGATCAGTTGCGCCAATCCATCCTCTACTTCTCAAGGGATGGCGCCTGAAGCAGACAACATAAAAGAAGTGCTATCTTCTACCCAAGAAGTAGCCACCTTCTCAGGGGGCTGTTTTTGGTGTGTAGAAGCTCCATTTGAAGAGGTGGATGGGGTAATTTCGGTTGTTTCTGGATATGCGGGTGGAAAAGAAAAAAACCCTACCTATTCTGAGGTTTCTGGAGGACAAACTTCTCACAGGGAATCCGTACAAATTACCTACGATCCAGAAATCGTTAGTTATGCCGAATTGGTTGATATTTTTTGGCAAACCTTTGATCCTACCGATGTTGGAGGGTCTTTTTTTGATCGAGGAAGTCAGTACGAATCTGCAATCTTTTTTCACAACGAGGAGCAAAAAAAGGTTGCCGAAGAAAGTAAAAAAAGGTTAGATCAATCGAAAAGATTCTCCAAACCTATCGCTACGCCAATTATAAAATATACCAATTTCTATCCTGCCGAGGAATACCACCAAGATTATTATAAAAAGAGTCCCCAAGAGTACTATGCCTATCGAAAAGGCTCAGGCAGAGATGCTTTTATTCAGCGTCATTGGCCAGAAATAAGCGATAAAAAATATCCATCTCCATCAAAATCTGAATTAAAATCTACGCTGACCGAGCTTCAATACGAGGTAACCATGGAGGAGGCAACAGAATTTGCCTTTTCCAACGAGTACAATGCCAATAAAGAAAAAGGGATTTATGTGTGCATAGTCTCTGGAGCACCTCTTTTCAGTTCAAAAGACAAATACGAGTCAGGATCAGGATGGCCTAGCTTTACCAAACCCATCGATGCACGATGGATCGACAAGCCTATAGACCGAAGCTTGGGAATGGCCCGTGTGGAAGTAAGAAGTAAATTAGGGAATAGCCATTTGGGACATGTGTTCTACGACGGTCCAGACCCTACTGGATTGAGGTATTGTATGAATTCCGCCGCCATGAAATTTATCCCTAAAGCAGAGATGGCTGCAGCAGGCTATGGGGATTACTTGTGGTTGGTGGATTAATACTCCCTTCATTTTGACCTAACTCCCCATTAAACCTTTTTAAGGATATAATTTTCGAAAGGTTAGGTTTATTCTTGGCCGATTCACCTTTTTTGTTTTGGGAACTTGGTGTTCCCAATGATGTTGGCTTTCGCCTGACATCATCAGCAAACTACCATGGGTAAGTTCTACGGAAATCTTGGGGGATTTTTCTACATAAGGCCGCAGTTGGAAGATCCTACTGGCACCCAAGGTAACAGAAGCTATGGTAGGATTCTTACCTAGTACGGGTTCATTGTCTCGGTGCCATCCCATACTATCTGATCCATTGCGGTAGAAGTTGCAGAGGACATGGGTAAAATCATTGCGGCTATAATCCTCAATACCTCGCTTAATTTCCTCAAGTTCCCCGGAAAAAGGCAAGGCTTGCATCTCCAATCCAGAGTAGCGGTAAGGCACCGATGGGTCACCGTAAAGCGCCGTGAGTCTAGGTTGTAAAACTTGTTTTCCAAACATCCAAATGGAATCCTGCCTCCAGGACAAGCCTTTCTGAAAGGTTTCGAATAAAAAATCTGCTTTTTGTGTAGAAAAAAAATGTGGGTAGAAATATACCTCTCCACGAAAGGGTAATAAATTTTCCTCCATTTGGGCTAGTAAAGAATACTGCATTTTATGAGTTTACGCGGGGCATGGAAGGAAAGAAAGGCATGCCTAGAGGGTGTTCAACAGGATCTTTACGCATGGCTTATTTTTTTGTCCAATAATCGAGAACGGTCACTTTATCTAAGTGTGGTCCAAGAAGGCTAACAAACTCCTGGTGTGCTGGGTGGGGCAGGTAAGCATCACGGTCGGCATCGGAATGAAACGTGACGGTAAAGGCATGGGTCAATCCTTGATTTAATCCTTCTGGACTTGAGTTTACGCCCCACTCAAATCCCTTGATTTCAGAAATTTTACTGCGTAAAGCTTTAAATGCCTCTACAATATTAT
>VGMU01000064.1 GCA_016866385.1 Bacteroidota bacterium | reverse complement strand
GCTACCAAGGCAACTACGGCTACTTCCTCGATAAAAAAGCGGAACGCATGCAGATCGAGGACATCGAAATCGAGAAAGCCAAAAGCTTGTACAAAAAGGAACTGGACTGGATCCGTAGACAACCCAAAGCGCGGGGCACCAAAGCCAAGTACCGCGTGGATGCCTTTGAGGAAACCAAGGAAAAAGCCTTTACCAAGCGGGAGGAACGAGACATTGAATTGACGGTTTCCACCCAGCGCCTGGGAAATAAAATCTTGGAAATCGAAAAAATCTCCAAAGCATTTGATGCCAAAAACTTGGTCAAAGACTTCTCCTACATTTTCAAAAAGAAGGACCGCATAGGCATCATCGGCCCTAATGGAGCAGGAAAAACGACCTTCTTGAAAATGATTACGGGTTTGCTTGATCCCGATCAGGGCAAGGTGACCGCAGGACAAACCACAGCCTTTGGCTACTACCGTCAAGAAGAGGATCGCTTTGACGAGGAAAAGCGGCTGATTGATGTGGTCAAAGAAATTGCGGAAGTGGTGGTGCTGGACAAGGGACAGACGATCACGGTGAGCCAATTTTTAACCCAGTTTGGATTCCCTCCCAAGCAACAGTTTACGCCCATCGGTAAGATGAGTGGAGGCGAGCGAAGACGTCTGCAGCTGCTGCTGGTGCTGATCAAAAATCCAAACTTTCTGATCCTTGACGAACCGACCAACGACCTGGATTTGATGACCTTGAATATCCTAGAGGAGTTTTTGGATACTTTCCCGGGTTGTCTGATCATCGTGTCCCACGACCGCTACTTTATGGATCGCCTGGTGGAGCACTTGTTTGTGTTTGAAGGAGAAGGACTGATCCGTGATTTCCCTGGAAACTATACGGACTTCCGTGAGTGGGAAGAGGAAAATGCAGATCAGAAGGCTAGTTCAAGTGCCCAGCCAAAAGTTGAGCTTAAACCGGTGCAGGTAGAAGCTCCTGTAATTCAAGAAGCAACCGCACCCAAACTCAAAGCGAGTTACAAGCAAAGGCAGGAGTTTAAAAAAGTCAACGATTCCATCGCCCAACTGGAAGCTGAAAAGGCAAAGATCACAGCCCAGATCACCGAGGGGACACCTGATGTAAATTTGTTGCTTACCTGGACCACAAGGCTTCAAACCATTGATGGAGAATTGGCGGAATTGGAATTATCCTGGTTGGAGCTCAGCGAATTAGAGGGTATTGATGCCTAATTTGGCGGGTAAGGCAAATGACCTAAGAGGTAAAGGTGTCCAAGGCGAGTTGAATCGCTTTGGCAACAGTTGTTTCACCTGCTGAATCAAATTTTTTCAGGGGACGATTGGCGAGGATGGCATTGAAGCTAAGTACCTCGTGACCGAGAAGTTCCCCGAGGGCATAGTAGCCCGCTGTCTCCATTTCAAAGTTGGTCAAGGAACGCCCCTTGATTTGAAGCCCTGCAAGGCGCTCAATGAGTTGCTCAAAACGGGGTTTTAGTCGTATCTCCCTTCCCTGCGGGGCATAAAATCCGGGACAGGTAAGCGTAATCCCTCTTGGGATGGAAGCATCTAGCATTCCCATTAACTTGGAGGAAGCGGCGGCTTGATAGGGTCTGAAAGGAATCCCCAGCTCGGCTTGTATGGCTTGTCCAAAGTCTTGTGGACCCGAAAGTTCTGGGTAATAAGCCATCAAGGTATCCATTCCTATGGCTAGCTCGGAAGCCAATAAGCTACCCGTGGGGATGGATGCTTGTAAACTTCCAGAAGTGCCGATGCGGATGATGTGTAAACTGGTTTTTTCGGTTTTGACTTGACGGGTTTGCAAGTCTACATTGACCAAGGCATCCAGTTCTGTCATCAGGATTTCAATATTATCCGTACCCATACCGGTACTGATAACAGATACTCGGTGCCCATTTTTCCAACCTGTATGCGTGATAAACTCTCGGTTTTGGAGTTTGAAATCTACCTGATCCAAGTGCTGGGACACGGTCGCTACGCGATCAGGATCCCCTACGGTAAAAATGGTGGTCCCCAGGTGCTCGGGCTTCAAGCGAAGGTGGTATACACTTCCGTCTGGATTAAGGATAAGTTCCGTTTCAGGAATTTGTTGGCTCT
The DNA here is from genome assembly GCA_016866385.1 of Bacteroidota bacterium. Taxonomy (GTDB): domain Bacteria; phylum Bacteroidota; class Bacteroidia; order Cytophagales; family Cyclobacteriaceae; genus Algoriphagus. Next base: position 9,226 of record VGMU01000064.1, on the reverse strand, counting down.
CCATGGGAGGAATTCTGTTTGGAGGAGCTGCGGTAAATGCCCTTGTAGGGATTGTAGCCGTTGGAGTGTTTTTGGTAATACCCCGTGCCGTCGTAAGGGCGCTTATCCGGATTTTCCATGCAGGTGGTGGAACAGGCGCCTGCTAATTCCCATCCACAGGATTCACAGATGGGGAGGTGCTTGTTGCAGGTTGGATTGGCACAGTTGACCATGCGATCGCAGGGTTTTTTACAGACGTGACAGGTAGAAATGATGGTAGGATTGACTTTATTTACCTCCACAGCGATGCGATTGTCAAAAACGTAGCATTTGCCCTCGAAGTCTTCGCCTCCTGCTTCCATGCCGTACTTGATAATGCCTCCGTGAAGTTGGTACACATCTTCAAAACCTTGTTCCAATAAATAGGCAGAAGCTTTTTCACATTTGATGCCTCCGGTACAGTAGGTAAGCACCTTTTTATTTTTGAGGTGGGCAAGTTCTTTGACCTTTTGTGGAAAATCTCGAAAGTTGTCTATGTCTAAGGTGATTGCATTTTTGAAATGACCCAAATCATGCTCGTACTTGGAGCGTACATCTAGGATGACCACATCCTCTTTGTCTTTCAGCTGCTTGAATTCTTTCGGTTCCAGGTGTTTGCCTGTTTTCACGTTGGGATCCAGGTGCCTTAGGGAAGAATGCACGATTTCGGGCTTGTAGCGCACGTGAATTTTGGCGAAGGCATGCGTTTCGTGAAAGTCGATTTTGAACTCTGTCTTGGCAAAGCGTGGATCTGCCTGGATGTAGGCCATGTACTTTTCGCAGTCGGCGGTCAATCCAGATACCGTTCCGTTCAGTCCTTCATCAGAAATAATGATGCGGCCACGAATGTTGTTTTCCACACAGAAGAGGTGGTGCTGTTCCCGGTATTCTTCAGGATTGCAGATTTCTGCGTAGCAGTAGTACAGCAGGATGCTGTGGGGTTTGTGATTTGTATTTTCCATAACTATAGCCCTGTTTCGGCAGGGTGTTTGGGTGGTGAATCGTAATCGTATTTAATTAGCAATACTAATGTACTAAGTACCAAGTACAATGTACAAAGTATCATCAGAAGCAACATTTTGGTCTAAAAACTAATCTATACTTCGTACTTGGTACATTGTACTTTGTACAATCATTTTACTTTCCCCGCTGGATTTCCGAATACGGTTTCATTTTTTCCTACCGAGGAGATCACCACAGATCCAGCGCCCACGCGGGCTCCTTTGCCAATGCGTACGCCGGAGACGATGGTGACGCCCGAACCGATAAACGCCCCTTCCTCCAAGACCACATCGGCATTGATGATGGATCCTGCGCCCACTTGAACGTAGTCTTCTACAGTTACCTTATGGTCGATAATTGCTCCCGTATGGAAAATGCAGTGGCTCCCCACTTTCGCGCCCGCCCCTAGGGTAACTTGGGCATTGATGAAATTTCCATGCCCCAAGCTAGCGTCAGTAGAAATATAAGCGCGCTCATGGATGGCATTGATGGGTTGTACCTTGCGTACTTCTAGGAGAAGATCCACCAAAAACTTGCGGTGCTTGGTATCATCGACTGCCACAAAGGCCTCTGTTTTCTTTCCTATAAGCTTCAGAAACCCTTCATCTTCGGTACCCCCTAAGATGGGGATGTTGTTGATTTCGCTTCCATGAAGGCTAGCATCGTCTTCGAGAAATCCATAGACAATCACTTGATTGCTATTGAAAATTTCTAGGGCTGGAGGCGCAATGCCTTTTGCACCAAGGATGATGACGGGTTTGTCCATAGGAATCAGAGCGATACGCTGTGCAAAAATACAGGAAATGTGGGGTTTGTCCAACCTTTCAGGAAGTGGGTCTTCGAAGTAAGTTTTGTCCAATTCTACAAGAAAGGCATTTTTGGGCCTTGCAATACATTTGAAACAATTCAATCATGCCCTGGGAATCAAAAGCCGAATCCGCCGACCAGCCCTTTTGCGCAAATTTTCTGGTGATGTAATTGTCCTCTGGGACAAGGCTTTGTAGCACGGCAAAGCAGCGCTCTTTCCATTCCTCTTGGCCCATAGATTGACCAAAGGCAAACCAGAGGGGAAGCACAAAATTGATTATAAGCAGGCCTATGCTAGCGTCTGAAAGAGTAGTTGTCCTGCTTTTTTGAGTAGTTTTTCCAAAGGAGTAATGTGTTTGCCAATAGGGGGAAAGCGGAACTTGCAGAAGTCGCTTGAAGCCCTCAAATTCTCTATTGTCCTCCAAGACCGAAGCCAATAAATGTGGGGCTTCCGACAGGACGGAGGAAAGTTGAGCGATTCTTAAGGTAGGAAAATTAGAGGGTCTTGCCCCTACAAAAGACCAATGGGACCGAGAGAGAGCGTAAGACCAGGAGTATTTTTTTTGAAAGAAGGCATGTTCTTTTTTTAGGTGGAGGACATACGCTTCCTCGGTGGTCTCAGGCAATAGGCCGGCTTGACCCAAAAGCATGGCTTCTATGGAGGTGGTGTCGCGCCTGAACTTGCGGAGTAAGGAATAGGGAACCAAGGAGGTCAAGTCCTGCATGGCTTGCCCGTTTAATCCAAATCCAAATCCAATAGCCAAGCAGCGGTAAGCGACCTCTTCCCAATTTCCCTTACTTTGTGCCAACATGTCCTGCACGCGTAAGGACTTTTTGTAGAGACGTTCCACTAAGGCTTTTTCTAAGGCAGAGAAACGGACAATCTCAGTCACCTCCCCCACGGCATGCGCACAAGGAAAGTCAGACTTAAAGTCGAGAAGAGTTTGGTAATTTCGCCAAATGTCTAGAAATATTTTTCCTTTCAACTCCAAGGTAGGCATAAGCGTACCGTCATTTCTAAAAACTTCTTGGTCATTTTCCCATACCACATGCAAAATCACCGGGTTGTAAGCCGGATTGGCCACATGTCCGTGAGCTTTCCATTCTGAGGCACGACGATGTACTTCTACATGTCCATAAAATGGAAGTCCACCTATTTCCAAGGCAGCATGCTGGAAATCTGGACCCTCCAAAAGGTTGTGAAATCCTGTTTGTAAAATGAGCAGGTCTTGGCCATCGGTAGTCTGTAATCCCTTACGGTCAAAGTAGAGGTATTTCCATACCAGCTGCAAAAAATCTTCTTTAAATTCCATAAAAAAAAATGAGTCTAAAAAGTAAACTAAAGTTAAGAAAATCAATAGACTTGGTCACGGTCATGCCCTTTTTTCTGGGAATGATTTTTCTTGTTTTTTACCAAATCTCAGGAGCTACTTCCTGTAACGACCCAGTAGGACTTTCATTTCTTGTTGAAGCTTCTGTGCTTCTTTTCTAGCCGCTTTAGCGAAATCTTTTTCTGCAGAAGCGTAGATAATCCCCCTACTTGAATTTACTAGGAGGCCACAGCTAGAAGTCATTCCATAACGAGCCACCTCCTCCAAGCTTCCCCCTTGGGCCCCAACTCCAGGCACAAGCATGAAGTGTTCTGGAATAATTTTTCTTGCCTCTCCTATCCCTTCCCCTCGGGTAGCTCCAACTACAAACATCAAATTATCCGGGGTCCCCCAAGACTGGCATTTTTCCAATACCACCTTAAAAAGTTCCTTTCCAGAAGCATTTTGCACCTGCTGGAAGTCCTGAGATCCAGCATTGGAAGTAAGGGCCAATACTATGGCCCATTTTTCTTTGAAGGCAAGAAATGGGTGCACAGAATCCTCCCCCATATACGGGGCCACGGTAATTGCGTCAAAATCCATCTTTTGGAAAAAGGCCTCTGCATAGCGCGTAGCGGTATTGCCAATGTCCCCACGCTTGGCATCGGCAATGGTAAAGGACTCTTTGGGAAGAAGGGACTCTACCTTGGCCAAGGTTTCCCAGCCTTTGGCCCCCAAGGCCTCAAAAAACGCCAGATTTGGTTTGTAGGCCACGGCATATTCCCAGGTTTCTGCAATGATTTGTTCGCAAAATGAAAACACCGGATCTGACTCCTTCAGCAAATGGGGAGGGAGCTTGTCCAGGTCGGGATCTAATCCTACGCAGAGGAATGATTCCTTTTTCTCTATGGTGGAGATCAGTTCGGATCGAGTCATGAGCGGTAAGTTGGTCCAAAGGTAGGGAATATTCAGCTCCGCCAAATCCTTCTTCTCCTAGAAATCTCTCCCCTTAGGAGAGAAGGACCTAGTCCGATTAGGTCTTGGCTGCTTTTCTTGTTATTACGGCTCCCACTAGGGAGACGCTAGCAGAAATTAGGAAAAAGAGTAGGCTAAAGGCCACCGCAGGAGTCTCTTCTACACCTGCATAAGTATGTGCATAGACCATCACCAGCTCCCTAGCCCCCACTCCTCCTATGGTCAATGGAAGAACTGCTACCAGGGAAGAAACCAAAAAAATCACTTGATAAGCAAGAAGGTCTTGATCAATTCCCAAGCCCAATAAAAGGAAATACACACAAGTCATTTGGGCAACCTGCCCCACTAGTGACCAGGCCATGCTTGGCCAAAAGGAAGGTATAAATTCCCCAAAGAAGTAGTACTGTACACCCCAAAATGCAATTAGGCTTGCTGGAATTAGACCAAGGCAAAGAAAAAACCAAAAAGGTGTTTTGGTAAAGGGAATGGGTACATCTACCCATAGAAATAGTACAGCCAATACGACTAAAATTGCAACCAGTCCACTCAATCTATCGAGAAGGGACGCTTTTATCAGATGCTTGAGAGGGGTTTTGTGCTCTTGGTGGAGCAAGTAGACTTTGTATCCATCTCCTCCTATGCCCCCAGGCAAAAATAAATTGTAAAACATGCCTATGAGGTAAAGTTTCCAGTTTTCCCATGCTGAAAGATGTATGCCTAGGTTGTTGAAATAGTGATTTAAGCGGATGGAAGTGGCTACCTTACTCCAGACGAAAAGAAAAAATGCTCCTGCAATCCATGGCCAGTGCAAGGACTGGGATAAGTCTTGCAGTTGGTCTATGTCTACCTGTTGAAAAACCAGGTAAAGCGCCAGGCCTGTCAGCAGGAGTTTTACGCTAGTTTTGAGCCAATGAGGAAGTTTAGCCAAGGAGAAGGGGAATTAGTTTGTAGGAGGAATCAATGGGAGTCTGCCTGCTCTCCAATAAAGATAGACTTGATTCGGTAGGTTTTTTTGTCCTGCGATTCAAAATAGGTACGGACGATAATCTCTGAGATGATGCCGGTGGTGATCAGTTGTATGCCTCCGAGAATTAGGATAAATCCAAGGATCAGGATGGGCCTTCCCCAAATGTCCTCTCCCATGATTTTGAGCACCAAAAGGTACACATTGATTATCCCTCCAAGAAGGAAGGCAAGTAGTCCAAGGCCGCCAAAGAGGTGGATGGGGCGCTGAAAGTATTTTTGAAAAAACAGCATCAGGATCAAGTCGGCCATCACTTTGAAAGTGCGACTCAGTCCATATTTGGAGGTGCCGTGAATTCTCGGGTGGTGCCTGACGTCCACTTCGGTCATTTTGGCGCCTTGCTGCTTGGCCAGCACAGGGATAAAGCGGTGGAGTTCCCCATATAGCCCCATATTTTGGGCGATGTCAGACTTGTACACCCGAAGCGTGCAGCCGTAATCCTTGAGGTGTACCTTGGTGGTATTTCTAATGATCCAGTTGGCGATTTTGGAAGGGATTTTTCGAAGGACAAATCCATCTTTTCGATTGGCTCGACGACCTGCTACCACATCCCATTCCTCTTCGATTGCCTTTTGGAGCATGCCTGGGATGTCGGATGGATCATTTTGCAAATCCCCATCCATGGTCGCTAGGTATTGGCCCGTGGCCTGGTCTATTCCTGCTGCCAAGGCGGTGGTTTGACCGTAATTGCGGTTAAAAATCACCAGCTTGGTTCGGGTATTCGCGTATTTTTTTACCTCTGCTACCGTGCGATCGGTGCTCCCGTCCTCTACCAAAATCACCTCATAGTCCATCCCCGCTAGCGCGGTGTATGTGGCTTGTAAGAGTGGCTGGATGTTATCCTCTTCGTTGAAGACGGTGATGACTACGGATAAAATGGGCTGGTTCATGGAAGCAAAGGAATCCTTAAAAGTACCTTTTAAAAGCCATTTGGTCAAAATGCTTCTTGTTTTTGCAAGATTTTCCTCCAAAAATCCCAGCTACCTGCTGTATCTTTGAGCATGCGCGCTGCTCCAACTTCTGCCGTAATCTCCAATCCTTGGGTGCTGCTCCTCCTTTTTTGTGGCCTGGTGGGACCATTTGCGTTGGATTTTCACTTGCATTACCCCGATGAAATTTACTATCGAGATGCTGCGGTAAAAATGATGCAAACGGGAGATTACCTGACCACCTACTTGGGATCTGGGGAGTTGCGGTTCAAGAAACCCATCTTGACTTATTGGGCCGTGCTTGCAGGATTCAAACTCTTTGGCGTGCATGCCTTCGGTTCACGCTTCTTTTTTTTGCTGGCCGGAGCAGCTACCGTTGGCTTGACCTACCTGCTTGGTAAAACAGTATTTGGGGACCGGAGGATTGCAGGAACTGCAGCCTTGATCTCTGCCTCCAATCCCATTCTCATTTTTGCTGCTTCGCGTTCCATACCCGATGTGCTCTTGGTGCTGACTCTTACAGGCAGTGCGCTGGGCTTTGCAGGGCTTCTCCGGGATGGCGAACAGACAAAGAAAAAGTTTCTATGGCTGCTTTACCTGGGCTTGGCCTTGGCCTTCGAAGTGAAAGGGCTTCCAGCCGTGGCATTGGGAGGCATAGGTGTTTTGTATTTACGCTTCAACCCTTGGCAACGGATTTCCTGGAAAAAGCTGCTGTACCTCCCCGCCCTGCTTGTAGCACTAGGCATTGCCTTGTTCTGGTTTGCCGCCATGTGGCAGCTGCATGGCTCGGTCTTTCTTGCCAGTTTCTTGGAAGATCAGGTGGGTACGCGTGTGACGTCTCGGGTGTTGCTGGTGCTCCAAAATGCTGCGGTGGCATCACTACTCCTAGTAGGCATGTTTTTCCCTTGGATAGCCTTGGCGATCCCCAAATTGAAGAACACCATGGCAACTGCCTGGAAAGAAAATCCGCAATTTTTTGCTTTTGCGCTGCTCTGGGGACTGGCGATCCTAGGGATGGGTGCGCTTACGAGTAAATTTTACGAGCGTTACTTGCTGCCTGTGGCTCCAGTGTTGGCATTGTGGCTTGCCTGGATTCTGGTTCGTGGAGGTGGCTTGGATCGAGCAAAAGGATTGAAGATAGCCGCAGTGTTCTTACTTTCTTTGGTGGGGCTTGTGGTCGGAGTGAATGCCTGGCTGCTTGGAACTGGTTCAGGGGATAGTTGGTCTTTCGTATATCTTGTTTTAGGAGTTTTATTTTTAGGGTATGGGGTATGGGCTATCCTTCGGTCTGCCATACTGCCTCCAAAAGTGCTTGCCCTTTCCATCCTGTTTCTGTTTTTCCAAGTGAGTGGCATTACGCGTTTGATTTCCTTGCCTCATCAAGGGGTTCAGGCGAAAGAGGTAGTGGAGCAGCTAAGGGTGAATGGCTCGATTTGCTTTGCGGGCGGCCTTCATGAGGGGAGTAAAATTCGTATGAGTTTAGGTCCTGCTTACGCGTTAGTAGACCTCTCTCGAGACGGATGGAAGGAAGAAGCCAAAGAATTCAGGTACTTGATCCTGGAGGACCGTCTCCTTTCCGAATGGGATACCCTAGGCTATAATGTGCAGGTGGCAAGCACTGATTTAGATTCTAAAGCAATTCCAGATTTTTTATTGGCAGGCAGTTCAGCCGAGCGGGAGAAACTTCGAATGAAGCAGGGGAGAACCTATTTCCTGCTTATAAAAAAATAGCCCCGATTTTTTTTCGGGGCTGGAATTCATTGATTGGAGAGTACGATCTTTTTCTTGTGTTTATGAAGCTGTGTTCGCAATCCCTCTATCGCCTCATCTGCAGCGGCTTCGAAGGAATCGTCCTGGTGTTTGGCAAAAAACTGTTTCCCGGGTACATTCAATTTGATCTCCACCAACTTGTTTTGGTTTTTTTCATTTTTATCCAGCCGCATAAACACCTCCCCGTCAATGATGCGGTCATAAAAAGTATTCAGCTTATCAGCTTTTTTTTGAATAAAATCGATCAATTTTTGATCGGCAACGAAGTGGATGGAGTGCATTTGAAGTTTCATATCGATAGGAGTTAAAAATAAAAATAGTTAAGCTTTAGGATGTGCTTGGTCAAACACTGCCTTGAGTTTTTCCATGGAATTATGGGTATAGATTTGGGTGGCAGCCAAGTTGGCATGGCCCAACAAGTCTTTGACTGCATTCAAATCTGCTCCCTTATTTAATAAATGCGTGGCAAAAGTATGGCGCAACAGGTGGGGGCTTCTTTTGGTGGTCTGTGCAAAAAGATCCAAGTACTGTCTGACGATGCGATAAATCAACATGGAGTAGGCCTTGCCTCCAGTATTGCTCAGGATAAATGGGGTGTCTGCTTCGGGTGCTGAAAACCTTTCTTCCACCTTTTGTTTGTACCTCACTAGGTGTTGCTGCAGGGATTTAGTCAAGGGGATGATGCGCTCTTTTTGCCGTTTTCCCAAAACCTTTACTTGTTCCTCGGCCAGACGAATGTCTTTCCATTTGAGAGAAGTGAGCTCAGATAGTCGTACTCCGGTAAGGTATAGAAATTCCAATACCATGCGGTCCCGCTGACCTTCAAAAGTAGGAGCGTATACATCAGTCTTCAAAATATCACTTATGGTCGTTTCTTGTAAAAATTCAGGCAGCTTTTTCGGAGTTTTTAGGGACTTTAATTTGTAGGTGGGGTCTTTGGCTATAAGCTTAGAGCGCATTAAAAATTTGTAAAAGGCGCGTAGCGTAGCCAATTTTCTATTGACTGTGGTCTGGCTAAATCCCTGTTCCACCAAATCGATCACCCAGGCCCTTAATTCTCCGTGGGAACATGATTCTAAGCTGTCTAGAGAAAAAGATTGAGAAACAAATGCCAAGGCTTGCTCCAAATCCTGGCGATACGCCATTACCGTGTGGGTACTACTTCTTTTTTCGTGCTCTAGGTAGTTAATAAACGATTCAATCATGGAAAAGAAAATCTTATGGAATATAAGCTAAAATTTTAATCTGCCTTCTGAGGTAAGTTATCTTTCTCTCCTGATTTTAACGCGAAAGCTCCCGTGAAAAGTTGTTGGAATTAAAAAAATCTAGACACAAAAAAAGCACAAGCGCTTAGGCCTGTGCTTTTCGAATCTTGCAAGTTGACGTTACTT
>VGMU01000063.1 GCA_016866385.1 Bacteroidota bacterium | reverse complement strand
TTAGCTAGGGAGAAGACCACTTCTTTTCAATAAAGCATCTTGCTTGGGTTCTCTTCCTCTAAATCTGGCATACAGAATTGAGGGATGTTCGCTTCCTCCAGTGGAAAGGATATTTTTTTCAAAAGACAAGGCCGTTTCTATATTAAAAACTCCTTTCTCTTGAAACAGTTCAAAAGCATCTGCATCCAAGACTTCTGCCCATTTGTAACTGTAATACCCGGCCGCATAGCCTCCCTGGAAAATATGAGAAAAACTAGTGCTCACCAAGGTTTCAGCCAAGGCAGGTAAGACCTCCGTGTTTTTTAAAACTTGGGATTCAAAGTTTTTTATGTCGGTCAATGAGGCAGGATCTACGCTGTGATAGGCCATGTCCAACAGTCCAAAGCTAAGCTGTCGTAAGGTCATGTAGCCTTGTTGAAAATTAGCGGCACGCTTGATTTTGGTGATCAGTTCACCAGGGATGGGGGCTTGGGTTTGGTAGTGCTTGGCGAAAAGATCCAAACATTCCTTTTCGTAACACCAATTTTCGAAAATTTGGGAGGGTAATTCTACAAAATCCCAATATACGCTAGTGCCCGATAGGCTTTCGAATTGGCCTCTAGCCAACATGCCGTGCAAGGCATGTCCAAATTCATGAAACAAGGTAGTGACCTCACTAAAGGTCAAAAGACTGGGGGTAGATGGGGTAGGTTTAGTAAAATTGCAGACTATAGAGATGTGTGGCCTATGGTCTCCTTGTTTGTCTGTGTATTGTCCTCGATAAGAAGTCATCCATGCTCCATTCCTTTTTCCTTTCCTTGGAAAAAAGTCTGCATAGAGCACGGCTAAAAACTTATCCTCCCTATCCCTAACTTCATAAGCAGTCACTTCCGAATGGTACACGGGGATGGCTGTGGAGCTCTTGAAGGTAATTCCGAATAACTTGGTGGCCGTCTTAAATACTCCCTCAATGACATTTTCTAATGAAAAATAGGGTCTCAATTCCTCCTCGTCAAAGGCATATTTTTCTTTTTTCAGCAATTCGGAATAGTAGGCGAAATCCCATTTTTGAAGGGAATCTATCCCATCCTTTTTAGCAAGTTGGGCTACTTCTTGCACTTCCTCTAGGGCCTTTGGTTTGGCTTTTAGCAATAACTCCTGTAAAAACGCTTGTACCTTCTTTGGAGTTTCTGCCATACGTTCTTGCAAGGTAAACTCGGCATGACTTGAAAATCCTAATAGTTGTGCCCGCTCTGATTTGAGGCATATGAGCTTGGTGATGATTTCTTTATTATCCAACTCATCTCCTTTGGCACATTTGGTATTGAAAGCATAAAACATAGTTTTTCGTAATGCTCTATCCTTAGCATAGGTCATCACGGGAATGTAGGAAGGGTAGTCTAGGGTAAATGCCCAAGAGCCTGCATGTCCTTTTTCTTCTGCCAACTGGGCGGCCGCTTCTACTGCCGTTGGAGGAATGCCTTCAAGCTCCTCTTTTTTATGAATTAGGTGAAGAAAGCGTTTGGTTTCTGCCAGTACATTTTCTCCAAACTTTAAACTCAGCTGTGCTATTTCTTCATCTAGTTTTCTTAGGATGAGGGCGTCTTCTGGGTTCAGTATGGCCCCATTCCTGACGAAGGAATTGTAGGTTTTTTGAAGAAGGGTATGTTGCTCGGCACTTAGTGAAAACTTTTCCTTAGAGTGATATACCTGAGAGACCCGATCAAACAACTCCTTATCCAGAAGAATGTCATTGGCGTGGGAAGTAAGCAAAGGGGAAATTTCCCGAGCCAATTGTTGTATTTCATCGGTAGTTTCTGCGGCATTTAGATTAAAAAAAATGGAAGAGATTACTCCCAAGGCTTTACCACTCCTATCTAGGGCGGCTACAGTATTCTCAAAAGTAGGTAAGGCTTCGTTTTTAATCTCTGCGATTTCTTGATGGGCTAGGGCAATAGATTCTTTTATAGCAGGCAGGAAATGCTCCGGCGCGATCACATCAAATGCAGCCGTTTCGTAGGGTGTCTTGGGGGGTGAAAGTAAAGGATTGCTTTTCATCGAGAGAAAGAACTTATCAACTTGTCAAAATAGAATTCAAAATTACCCAAAACCTTTGTCTTCCACCGCTGCTCGCCAAAACTTTTCCCTTTGGAAAAGAAAAAAGGCCAGTAGAACTACTGGCCTTTGGGAAGTTTCATTCAAAATCACAACTCATATCTTCCATCCCTATAGGGGCCCCGTCCGGTATGCTCAATACCTGTTGTGGGGTCAATTCCTCAGGAAGGTTCAGGAAGGCTTCAATTTTTTGATTTAAGTAATCCCGATGTGCTCTTAAGAGGCTGGAAGATGGAAGGGTAGGCGTACTTAGTTGACGCAATTGCTTTCGAGCTAGGGCACGTACGGTTTGAGATGCTCCAGCATTCTTAGATAAGGCAATCAGATGGTCTATCAATTTCACTTCGGTCATCATTTTGATTTCTGCCCCAAGCCCTGAGGGCAAGGTGTTACTAAATACCTGTATACTTACCTTGCTGAGTACCTCTTCCAATCCAGGTAAGGAATTGTTTTGCAGCTCTTGCAAGTACACTCGATTTGCTCTTCCTGGCTCAAAGAGGAAGGTAAAGGTGGCATCTACCACATTTTCTGCCGGAGCGATAGGATCAAATACTGGGCCCAAGCGGGAAGGGAAAGTTTCTCTGGTTTTTCCATATCCATAGGGCCTAGGAGGGATAAGCACCAATACAGAAGATGGAATCTCCAATTCTTGGGTGGAAATACTTTGTAGTAAGGCATCCAAAGCATCTAGTTGAATTTTAGAATCTAACCATTGATGTCTAGGTTGATTGTCTCCTTTTACTTTATAGCTGTAATCTAAGCCTCCTATCAATTTGCTGGTTGCTTCCAATTGGTAGCGATGCATGAGGTACAGGGGAACAAACACCTCTTCCAAAGTGGCCTCCGGCTGACCTGTTTTGATGGCATTGAGCCCAAAGGTTTTCATCTTTTTTTTACGCAAGTCCAATAAGCGTTTAAGTTCTTCTGAAGCAGAGGCCCCATTGTCCCAAAGATGGGAGCGAGGATGTACCCCACTCACATTTCTAGAGTCGGAGTCGGTGATAAACTCATAGCCAGCGGCATAGGTGTCTTGAAGTGTTTTTTCTAAAAACTCTGCCTCGCTTTGATTGGGGGCAGGCTGCCCATAGCCATAAGTCACTGCCCACTTGTCCCATTCACCGATCTTTAGGTCATATGCAGCGCTAAAATCCACTTCACCCTTTTCATCTAGGCTGATCAGGGGGTGGGGATAGTCCATCACCGAAGAACGTCCCGAAGCAGAAGTAGCATAGCTATGGGAAATACCTAAGGTGTGGCCGATTTCATGGGCGGAAAGCTGCTTGAGTCGAGTCAAGGCAAATTCCATCAACTTAGGATCGGCCTCATTGCCCTCTTCAAAAGGCTGCAAAAGGCCTTGACCAATCAAATAATCTTGGCGTACACGCAGCGAACCCAGGGATACTTGTCCCTTGATGATTTCCCCTGTGCGAGGATCTCTGATACTCGACCCGTAAGACCAACCTCGGGTAGATCGGTGTATCCATTGGATTACATTGTAGCGCACATCCATTAGGTCCATTCCTTCTGGAGCCAATTCTACTCGAAAAGCATTTTTAAATCCAGCCGCCTCGAAGGCCTGTGCCCACCAATTTCCCCCTTCGATCAAGGCACTGGCCACCGGTTCTGGAGTACCTCGATCCAAGTAATACACGATGGGTTCTACCACTTCCGAAACAGCGGCACTTGGATCTTTCTTCTCTAGCCTATGTCTGGATATAAAGCGTTTTACCAGGGGCTGATCTATGGGGGTGGTGTAGTCTTGGTAGCTGATGTAAAAAAATCCTGCGCGTGGATCAAAAGCCCTCGTAGCATACAAGGAAGGCAATTCGATGAAAGAGTGTCTCATGCGAACGGTGACTGCTTCAGGGCTTGGAGTTACTGATCTCAAGTATCCGCCTGCACCCGTACCCGTGAAGGTGATGGTGGCTTCTACTTCTGTATTTTTTGGAAAGTTTTTGGTCGTAGGCAAATACAAGCCCGAACGGCTTGCCTCTACCCGGTAGTTACCTTGTTTGGAGCTAGCAAGCGTTTCACTTACCCCATGGGCATCTTGAAGAAAAAAAGGAGTAGCTTCAACGATATGGGTATTTCCTTCAGCTTTGATGATCTCAAACCCCCAAAGGGCCGACTCTGCAAAAGCATCTCGAATGGATTTGGCCTCGTTGGGGTTAGTGGTGTATGCTCGGTAATCGTAATTTTTATGAACCATCAGGATTTTATTTCCTGTTTTGCGGAATTCCACGATTCGGGTATCGCCCAGTTGGCCCCTATCCAAGCCGATGTCATTGGAACCTACACCAGCAGTAAGGGAATTGACATAGAGGATTTCTTTATCCAGAAAGGGAATTTCCAAATAGATTTTCCCTTTTTCTTCGTCTAGATAAAATGGCACAAAACCATCCTTTCTGGACATTTTTGAGAAATCTTGGGCCACAATCCAGGGGGAGCTAAGGCCGCATATAAGAACTAGTAGGAGAGCAAACTTATTTTTCATTGCCGAGTCAATTTTTTCCAAATTATCAAAAAGGAGGAATGGTTTCCTACTCTTAACCGAAAAATCAATTAAAATAAACCCTTAGCACCAAGGAGGTGTCCGTTTGGTGCTTGCCGTCTATGGCCTGTGCACCAGAACTGATGCGGTCCCGATCAAGGTAGGATGTCCTTGCCCAGCGAAAATAGATGTTGACCTTTTCGCTTACCTTATAGTGAAGGAGGAGGTACTTTCGAGTGCCACGGCCAAAGAAGGAGGGGATAGAAAAGGTGCTCCAAACATTTTTTTCTACAGCATACAGACGGTTATCGTAAGTGGGTGCATCAAAAAGTGCTACTCTTCCGCTCAATTGCCATTTATTTCGTTCTAGTGTCGCCTCTTGCACCATCATCCATCCTTGGGTGCGATGGCTAGGGAGCTGGACCTGGTTCCAAAGCATGCGGGAGCGAAGTTGAAGGTAAGGGAGTGCTTGAATTTCAACAAAGGCGCTAAGGTTGGTTTTGGTGATCGGTGCGAGATGGTAGGGTGTAGATGGAAGTCCCTCATCGGCTAAGTTTCTCTCTTTTTGCTCTTTTCGAAATTGTAGGCTGCTAACTACCTGTTTGTTGGGTTGGAAGGTGAGGTTGATCATCATTTCTTTTCCTTTTGAGGGAGCATAGACGCGGTATTTCAACCAAGGAAAAGAAAATTGATCGAAATAGGCATTAATTTTTAGATGGGGTAGGGGTTTGAGTTGAATACCTAAGTATATCCCTTGTTCGTTGATGGGGCTCGAATTTTCCGAAAAAGCGGTGCTGTAAAAGCTATGAAAATCCCTGTCGTACTTTCTCCAAAGGAAGGAGAGGTCTACATTTTTGTGTAGGCTACTCACCCAACCTATGACCCTTCCCTGTCCCAAGCTTTTTGACATGGCCCATTCTCCGAAGAAATTAAAGTTTTTCCATAAATAATGGGTGTAGATACTATGGACCTGGTTAGATTGGCCCTGAAAATCATAGGTATTGTAGAGATTGGGGTCTTTTTTAATTGGAAAGTTGAATTGGGTGTACAGGCTATTCCATCCTAAGGCCCAGGTATCTTCCTTTGGGGTATACTGGATATTCCATCCCAGGGAAGTTTCTTGGAGTTGGTGTTTTCGAGCAAGTTCGCTGCTGGTCCGGTGCATCCCGCTGGAAGAAAATCCAGTGAAAAATGCTTCCTGGCCTGGGACACCCTCGGAGGTACTTAGCAAGTTGCCGTCTCTAGGCGAGGAAGAAAGCAGGATAGAAGTATTCCATCTTTGAAACTGCCTACTTAGTCCCATTCCTCTAAAAAATCCTGATTCTAGGCTTGCGGTGTACGGCCTCAAGCCAATACTACTTCTGCGAACAGAGGTAATGGTTTCGGATCCTTTTCCAAAGTGATATCCAGCCCCAAATACCAAGCCTTGCCCAAAACTCGCTTGGTAATCGCCCAGAGTGATGGTTTTCCATTTTCCCAGCCGGTATCTGGTGAAGTGAAAGGAGGTAAAATCAGCACCATATTGCTTGGTCTTTGGATTCCAGGTTATTTGTTCTCCGGGATCTTTTTCCAGAAGAAAGCCTAGGCTAAAGTCTTTGGGGTGTTGTATTCGAAATTTGAAAAAAAAGTCGCTGGGACTACCCAAATACTTCCCTGGAGCTAGGTTTGCAGAGGTATCTCTATTCGCATATCCTTGCCTCTTTTCCCAGGTTTGCCTGTGTCTTAGCAAGAGGTAAGCATTTTCTTCCTCTAGGAGCCTAGTTAAAAAAGGTTTGGTTTTTTTTTACCTCCTCTTCTGTCCGTAAAAATGGAAGGAGAAGCTCAATGGTGGCTAGATCAAATCCGGGAATTGCTTGAAGTTCATAAAGGGAGAGTAGCCTCCCGTTTTCCAATTTATAGGCTTGAATCGCCTGGACTTGACTGGGCGATAGCAAGTAAGTGGCTAGCAGTTCTTCTGTGCTGGCTTGATTCAGGTCTATGGGGTTTTGGTACAACTCAAAAAATACTTCAGCCAGGAGTTCCCTATCCAAATCCTCCTCCTGGATAGAAAATAGGCGTTCGATGACCTGCTCTATAGTGGATCCTGAAATGGTTTTTTGCTGAGCTGTTGCTCCAAAAGAGCAAAGGATACCAAAGGCCAAGAGCCAGCACCTCATCGCTTAAAATTCAAGGTATAGGGACATATGGTGACTTCTCCCTAAGGCACTGGTTTGACCATAGGCATAATCTGCTCCAAAGGAAGACTTTCGAATGCCGAGCCCAAAATTGATTCGAGCAGGATTACTTTGCATCCCCGTTCGTAACAGGAGCCATTCTCCAAGCTTGTACTGCACTCCGGCCTTGAATAGTGGGGGAGTTGAAAGTTCTTTCTCCACTTCTGAATGAATTTCTACTTCTGGGGAAGCCAGGTACTTTAATCCAAGAAGTATGCTTGTAGGCAAGCTTATAGATGAATTTTTGCTGATTCGTGCCTGAGTAAGGTTTGAAATTTGACTACCCAAGAAAAATTTAGGTCCCAATTCGGCCACTCCACCCAGAGATAATAGAAAAGCATTGCCGGTGCCAAATCCTTCAATTCGGGTTTGCATCCACTCGGCTTTGGCTCCAAAACTTAAAATACCTTTGGTGGTAGCTCCGCCTAGGGAGAGGAGGTGTTGGTTGAAAAGCTCCCCTCCATACCTCGAAATTCCATAGCCCAGGCTCCCTTTCGTTTGATGGAATACATGGCTTAAGGCATAGGTACTAAGTTCCTTGATTCCAAAGCGTTGATCTATACCCACAGCCACCTGAGAAGAAGATACACGATCCAGGTTGCCTATGGAATTGAAAAGGGTCCAGGAGTCAGGATGAAAAAGCTTTACCCCGCCCATGCCTTGGCTTTTTGCTCCGTAAGCAGTACTTAAGCCCTCGCTTTGTGGCCAAACCAGGTACGGAAATAGGACAGAGAAGCAAAAAATTAAAAAAAGCTTCATGGAATAAAAAAATATGATTCAAGTTAACACGAATTGCTGCCCTTTCCTTTGAAAACCACTGGGAAATTGACCCAGGCCTACTAATTATTTTAGTAAAAATTACTACTCAAGGGAATAGCAGGGAAAGTGTAAATTATTTACCTGCCACATTACGGGTAGGGAGGAAACTTTTTAGGTGATTTTATTTACAAAATAAAATTTTGAAAAATTTTCGCAATCGATTGTTTGCTCAGAATAAAAACATTTTTTAACTTTAGGTAATATTCATGAATTGAATATTTACAATAGGTTTAATAGGTTTGAGAGCAGGAAAAGGCTAGGATTTTATTCTAGCCTTTTTTATTTGCCCTACCTTGAGCTATTTTTATCAGGCCAAATCAAAGCGCTAGTCCTAGAGATGATTTGGCAGTTGCCCACCCTAGATTCCCGAAGAGGATTATTTTATCATGCACTTGGACTTGGTAGTAAAGTGGCTTCAGGAAGCCTCGCTGCATCCTCTGCCAGGGAAGGAATCCCATCTTCGTATGTCTCCCTTGCCCGTAGATGTACGAAGGTTTGTCCAACCTGCCCCTGTCCCGCATAAAAAAAGTGGGGTGCTACTTTTGTTTTATCCAAGAGCAGATGGAGTGTATTTCCCTTTGATCAAGCGGCCCTCCTATACAGGAGTGCATAGTGATCAGGTGGGGCTCCCAGGAGGAAAGGCCGAACCAGATGATCCGGACATTATCCGTACGGCGCTGCGGGAGGCAGAGGAGGAAATTGGGATTGATGCGGGAAAGGTAACCGTGTTAGGAACCCTTTCGGATCTTTACATTCCAAGTAGCTCCTATGTGGTTACTCCAGTCTTAGGCTACATGAAAGAAGCCCCTAGCTTTGTACCAGATTCCAGAGAAGTTTCTAAAATCTTGGAAACTCAACTGACCGCTCTTGTCAATCCAAGCCTCAAAAAGCAAACGCGACTAAAAGCGGGAAATGGACTGGAGTTGTATACTCCTTATTTTGATGTATACGGGGAGGTGGTTTGGGGAGCTACGGCGATGATTTTAAATGAATTAATTGATCTTTTAGATCAAAATAGAAAGTAATACACCGTTTTTTCAAAAAAGTGGGTATCCTTGCAAAGGCAATACTTGAACGGCATGGAAGATCAACCTACTCCTTTGTTTACCAATGATGCAGTGGTGCTGGGCCTGCTGATGGCCACGCTTGCCTTTGTCTTTGCGTCCTCAAGCAGCAAGCATCCTTTTTGGGTAAAGTTTTACACCTACGTTCCTACGGTGTTACTCTGTTATTTTATTCCTGCCGTATTCAATTCCTTAGGGTTGATTTCCGGAGAATCTTCCTCCTTGTACAAGGTGGCCTCCAGGTACCTCTTGCCCACTTCTTTGGTATTATTCACCCTGAGTGTGGATTTGAAAGGAATTTTGCGCCTGGGGCCCAAGGCTTTGACCATGTTTTTGACGGGAACCGTAGGGGTGATGCTAGGAGGACCTCTCGCCTTGAGTATTGTGGGATGGATACAACCTGATATTTACTCAGGTACCGGACCTGATGAACTTTGGAGAGGATTATCCACCATTGCAGGGAGTTGGATCGGGGGTGGGGCCAACCAAACCGCCATGCTAGAGGTATTTGAAGCCAGTCCTGTCCTTTTTGGACAATTGATAGCCGTAGATGTGCTGGTTGCCAATTTCTGGATGGCTCTTTTACTCTATTGGGCGGCCAAACCTGAAAAATTGGATCGATTGATCAAGGCAGATACTTCGGCGATCTATGGCTTGAGGGATAGAATTGCAAAGGAGAGAGAAGGAAGTGTGGCCATCCCAAGTCTGAAGGATATCCTGCTGATTTTGGGGATAGGATTTGGAGTCACGGGCCTTTCCCATTACTGCGCAGACTTCTTGGCACCCTGGTTTGAAACCCATCATCCGGAATGGAATCAATTTTCCCTCAACTCCGCCTTTTTCTGGATTGTAGTGATTGCGACTACCCTTGCTCTCCTCTTGTCCTTTACCAAGGCTAGAGCCTTGGAAGGGGTAGGAGCTTCCAAATTAGGCTCCGTCATGCTCTATGTGTTGGTGGCTACCATCGGCATGCAAATGGACCTAGGAGCGGTCTTGGATAATCCCATTTTATTTTTGATTGGGATCCTTTGGATTTTATTTCACGTGGGACTCATGATCCTGGTAGCTTGGTTGATCAAGGCGCCCTTCTTTTACATCGCTGTGGGCTCTCAAGCCAATATTGGAGGGGCAGCCTCTGCCCCCATCGTCGCCTCTGCTTTTGATGCTTCTCTAGCTCCCGTGGGGGTATTATTGGCTGTATTGGGCTATGCCTTAGGTACGTATGGGGGGTACCTCAGTGGCTTGATGATGCAGTGGGTGTCTTCTTGGTAAGGGGAAATAGGGGTGGTTTGATGCGTAAATGCATATTTCCCCTTAATATTATACCGCATTTGTAGTCCTACATGAAGTATTTCCTGGGTATTCTTTGTCTTTATTTGCTGAGCCTCTTTTCCGTACAGGCTCAAGAATTACTTGAAAATAGGTCTACTTTTTATGCCTATACGGGGACCTCTGGAGCCAACTTATCCCAATTCAATGCCTTACTCGTAGATAGGGGCTATTCTCCTCTGGTAAATCGGTACAGGTCCTATGGACTAGGGTATCAAGTGCGCATGAATGATTTTATCGGAGGATTTGAGCTCAGCCAACATCAGGGTACCCCTAGTGAAATAGATGGCTTGCGTCTAGATTACCGAAGCTCCAGGGCCATGCTCAATTTGGGCTACTCCCTGACCGAAGAGGGCAAATTCCAATTGATCCATTACTTGTCCATGGGCTTGGGCTACCTCAATTTCCAAATGCTACCCAAGAAACAAGAAAAAAACCTGGATGCCTTTCTAGCTGACCCTGGAAAAGGGATTATCCTCCGAAAAAATGACATACAAAAGGGTACTACCTATTTCGGAAATTTTCTAACGGAGATCGGATTCCAACTTTCCTATGATTTGCCTATTCCCCATCGAAAAGAAGCGTTGGTACTTGTCGCCAAAGCAGGGTATGCCTTTAGCCCTTTTGAAGAAAATTGGAAGTTAAACGGGGTCAATTTTGACAATGCGCAAGCGGGAGCTTTTTTCAGGGTAGGCACGGGAATTTCTCTCCCAGATCGCAACTTTTTTTACAAGGACGCCAGCCTAGGAATTGCCTTGATTCGAGGATTTCATTTTTCTAAACCTGCCCAATTCAATTCCTATTTGGAGAGAAACGGATACTCCCCCTTGGAAGGAAGGCCTTCCAATCTGGGTTTGAGGATTTTGGGAGAGACCGATGGCCTACTTTATGGGGTGGATGTTTACAACCTGTCTATGAAAGGAAAAGCCAGTCCCACCCAAAGTCACAGCCTAAATAGCCTTCGGGTTTATGCCAATACAGGAATTAAGTTTTTTCAGTACAAAAACCTGGCCTTCGGCGCCCTTGGAGGATTGGGCTACGGCAATCTTAGGTATACTCTGACTCAGGACCTAAAACCCTCTTTTCCTCAGGCATTGGATCGCCCCCATTTTGATGGATACCTCAGAAATTTTGGAATTTTCTTCAAGCCAGAACTTACCCTGGAATTTGGAATCCCCGTGACTAAAAGAAAGTTTTTCGATGTTTTGGTTTCCGGTTCTCTTGGGTACGAACAGGCATTTCCAGGATTTAAATTGGGTGGACTGTCCATGAATTCCTTTCAGTCTGGCCCATATTACAGTCTAGGGGTAGGGATCAGACCCTAACCCAAGCCTGCAAACCTCTATTTTTTGTATTTATTTTAAAAAAAACCTACGATTATTTGGTTTTTGCTCGTACCTTTGCGTTAACTTATCGAGAAAGACCGAGGGATGGGCCCTATGACGTCTTAGCAACCTGTAAGCAAGGTGCTAACTCCCCTCTTGGATA
>VGMU01000062.1 GCA_016866385.1 Bacteroidota bacterium | reverse complement strand
TGTCGGTTTATGGAATGAATGACAAATTGGGAAATATTTCATTTTACGATAGCAAAAGCGACGAATACAAAATGACCAAACCTTATTCGGAGGCAACTGCTGAGATGATTGATCAGGAGGTTTCCACATTGGTTCAGTTTGCTTACACTAGGGTATTGGATTTGTTGAAAAAAAGAAAATCCGAACTCGAAACCTTGGCTAAAGAACTATTGGAAAAGGAAATTCTTTTTCAAGCCGATTTAGAAAGGCTGATAGGAAAGCGTCCTTTTGACAAGGAAACAACTTACCAGGCCTTCACCAATAAAAAAGAAGGTAGCCCTGCAAGAAAAAAGGCCAAAAATCCTGTTCCTGAAGAAAAAGAAGCCGAAAAGGAAGAAACTCCTCCTCCTACGGAAGAAAAGGTAGCTACCTAAGAAAAAAGCCCCATTAGCTCTGGGGCTTTTTAATTTTAAGCTTACCCCCCTATCTTTAGCGCATGCAAGGCACCATCGCAGATCTTCCGCTCCATGGCAAAAAGTTATTTTTCGCCTCAGATTTTCATCTGGGTGCACCCAGCTTTGAAGCCAGTAAGTTACGGGAGCAACGGATCATCCAATGGTTGGACTACGTCACCGAAGAGGCTGCGGCCATATTTTTGGTGGGAGATATCTTTGATTTTTGGTTTGAATACAAGGAGGTAGTTCCCAAAGGACACCTTCCTTTTTTGTCCAAGCTATCCCAATTGAGAGATAGGGGAATTCCTATTTTATTTTTCACTGGCAATCATGATTTATGGATGAAAGAGTATTTTACTCAAGAATTAGGGATTCCAGTTTACCATAGTCCCCTAGAAAAAGATTTTGGTAGGTCATGGAGATGGATTGGGCCCAGGGGATAAAACCTACAAACTTCTCAAGAAGGTTTTTACCAATTCCCTTGCAAAATGGCTATTCCGCTGGATACACCCCGACCTGGGCATAGGCTTGGCAAAAGCCTGGTCAAAAAATAGCAGGATCAACCACAGCACGAAAGACGAACAACGGTTTTTAGGAGAAGACGAATGGCTTTGGTCCTATTGCAAGTCCTTAGAAGAAAGTGCTCCACATGATTATTATATTTTTGGTCACAGGCATTTGCCGCTTCAACTCCCCGTAGGAAAACAAGGTACCTACTTCAATCTTGGGGAATGGGTAAACCAAAACACGTATTTGGAATTCGATGGGAAGGAAGCAAGATTACTAGAATTTACTAATACTCCTTTTCCCGCAGGCAAAGTCTACTCCAGCTCATCTCAAGGAAAATAAAACCTCCTAGAGGTATAGAACCTTTCTTTTTTTGTCTAAAAAAAAATGCTTCTTAAGAGATTGATACCAATTCAATATCAAAAATTAGGTCTTTCCCAGCTAGTTCATGATTCGCATCTAGGGTGATTTTTTCATCATCTACCCAAACTACGGTGACTGGCATGGGTTGTCCTCCTCCACCTTGTAAGACCAGTTGAAGTCCGATTTCTGGAGTAATGTCTGCAGGTACTTGAACCAAGGGGACATCAAACATCATGTCTGCTTTCCTTTCGCCATAGGCCTCCTTGGCAGGGATAGTTACCGTTTTTTTATCTCCGATGACCATTCCGTATACAGCTTGGTCAAACCCTTGAATCATATTTCCATCTCCTAAAGTAAAACTTAGCGGAGACCTAGATAGGGACGAGTCAAAAATACTTCCATCTTCCAATCTTCCAGTGTAATGTACAGCTACAGCATCCCCTTTTTTTGCAGACATGGTGGTTTGTATTTGGTGAGCGACAAAGGTAGGGATTAATGTCAAGCCCCCAAATGTTTGACATGTGTTCGAAAAGGAGATAAAAGTGTACATTTTCGAACATATTTTTTGCCATATTGGGGCCTGGAAGAAGAAATAGCACTTGGCATTATTTTTCCTTTGGATTAAGTAAAAAAATCATGGACGAGCAAGCACTAGGAAAAATATTAATCATCGACGACAACGAGGATCTTCTTTTTGCAGCAAAAATGCTGTTGAAAAAGCATGCCAAAGAAGTGCATATAGAAAAAGATCCACGAAGAATCCCCTTTTTGATCAATACCCATCGCTTTGACGTGATCCTACTGGACATGAATTTCCGAGAGGATACCACCTCAGGAAAGGAAGGGTTTTATTGGCTCAATCAAATCAAATCCTTGGATCCCAGTGCAGTAGTAATTCTGATTACGGCATTTGGAGACGTAGAAATGGCAGTACATGCTTTAAAAGAAGGGGCCACAGACTTTATCTTAAAACCCTGGCAAAACGAAAAATTGATTGCTACCTTATCTGCAGCGATCAAACTCAAGGAAAGCTACACCCAAGTAGAGAAATTGTATAAAAAACAAAAAACGCTACAAACTGACTTAAGTAGACCCTATACGGACATCATTGGCAGTTCTGCGACCATGAAAAATATTTTCTCCATCATAGATAAAGTAGCAGAGACTGATGCGAATGTATTGATTTTGGGAGAAAATGGAACGGGTAAGGAACTTATTGCTAGGGCCATTCACCAAAGGTCACTGCGAAGAGAAGATATCTTCGTTGGGGTGGATATGGGAGCTATTACAGAAACGTTATTTGAATCCGAACTTTTTGGACACAAGCGAGGAGCATTTACCGATGCCAAAGAAGATAGAGCCGGCCGATTTGAAATAGCCGACCAAGGAACCCTCTTTCTGGATGAAATTGGAAATCTTTCCCTTCCTTTACAATCCAAGCTTTTGACGGTATTGCAAAAAAGAGAGGTCACACGCATTGGAACCAATACTGCCATCCCCATAGATATACGCCTCATATGCGCTACCAACATGCCTATACATGATATGGTTATGGAGAATACTTTTCGCCAAGATCTGCTTTACCGAATCAATACCGTGGAAATCTATCTTCCCCCACTTCGAGAAAGACAGGACGATATACCCCAACTGGCTAATCACTACCTGCGTCAATACGTGCAGAAATACAGAAAAAATTTCACTGGATTTACTCCCCAGGCAATAGAAGTGCTACAGCGTTACTCCTGGCCTGGAAATATCCGAGAACTGCAACATGCCATAGAGAGGGCTATCATCATGGCTGAGGGAGAAAATTTGGATAGTAGAGATTTCTTTTTCTTATCAGCCAAGCCTGGACAGGAAAAAATGGGAACTGCCCTTACCTTGAATTTGGATGATATGGAGCGGACTACCATTCAAAAAGCCATAGATAAAAATGGGGGAAATATCTCTAAAGCAGCCAAAGAACTTGGACTTACTCGTGCTTCTTTGTACAGAAGATTAGAAAAATATGGATTATAGGGTAGGTCTTTTGGGAAGAATTGCCGTCTTGGTGGCGACTCAAGTATTGCTGGGCATATCCATCACAGACGATTGGGGGGTATTTCTTATATCACTCCTTCTGCTCCTTTTCCTTGGCCAACTTATTTTATTAATTAAATATTCAGAAAGCTCATTCAAAAAGGTCCGGCTATTTCTGGACAACATCAAAAAAAACCAGTACAACCAGGTCTATCCTGTAAAATTTGATGGATCGGAAACCGACGATTTGCATATCGAATTCAATGCCATTTTGGCCAAACTGAAAGAAGATCAAGCAGAGAAAGAGAGTAATTACCAATATTTTAGGTCCGTATTTAAACACCTTAGCATTGGCCTGATCACCTTTGGAGAGCAGGGGGACATTCAAATCCTCAACACCGCTGCCAAACGCATGCTGGCTATAGAGGAAATTCACCATATCAAGGAAATTGAGGGAATCAATAAAGAGCTTCACCTTGCCATACAAAATCTTAGGACAGGTGGTAGCGAACTGATAAAAATTCCTCATCCGGATGGGATTATGCAATTTTCTGTATATGTGATCGAGCTACTCATGCGAGGTGAGCGATTTAAATTGGTATCCCTTCAAAACATACAATCGGAATTGGAAGAAAAGGAGATGGAAGCCTGGCAAAACCTGGTAAATATCCTGACCCATGAAATCATGAATTCTATTGCTCCCATAAGTTCTTTGGCAGGTACCCTTAAAGAGGATGTAGAACAGAAAATGATTCAGCACAAGAACCTACCCATTTCAGAATTGGAAGATTTTCTAATGGGGATTCGCACCATAGAAAAGAGAAGTGAGGGATTGATCAGCTTTGTATCTGATTTTCGCAACTTGGCCCACGTCCCCCTTCCCAAGTTTGAAAGTATATCCATTTCCCAACTCTTTGAGCAGCTTCAAACCCTTCTGCATCAGCAGTTGGAGTCCAATGGAATTACTCTCCAAAAGCAATTACAACCTAAGGATTTGATTTTGTTTGGTGACCAAAATCAAATCGAACAAGTCCTTATCAACCTCATACAAAATGCGATTCATGCCTTGGAGGAAGCTCAAGAGAAAAGCATCTACTTACAGGCGTATATTGATGAAGCAGGAAAAATAATCCTTGAGGTTCGCGATACAGGAAAAGGGATTGAAGAAGAGGCATTGAATAAAATTTTTATCCCATTTTTCACTACCAAAAAGAAGGGCGCAGGTATTGGATTGAGTCTATCCAAGCAAATCATGCGAAGACACAAAGGGAATATTCAAGTACGATCGATTCTTGGAGAGGGAACTACTTTCAAATTGATTTTCAACGGGTAATTTTCTTGAATTAGATAAAAAAAAGCCCATTTCTATAAAGAAATGGGCCGATGTAGAGTACTTACTTGTCTTTGGGCTTATCCCGTTGCATCTCTAGCATGTCCACCGGGGGAGGCGTAGAGTCACCCAACAAATGAGTGACAAAATAGTCACCCATTTTCCAAAAGAAGTATTCGGTCATATCTCCATACCCGTGTCTTTGACCCGGCAAGAGAACAAACTCAAATCGCTTACCCGCCTTGATCAAGGCATTGGCCATACGAATGGTCCCCGCTGGATGCACATTATTGTCAACATCCCCCGTGCTCAGCATCAAGTGGCCCTTTAAATTTTTGGCCAAATCCGGATTTTTCTCAATTTGATATACAAAGGTGGTGTCCCCGTTGGGCATCACACGCTCCTGTACCCCATGGTGCTTTTCTGACCACCAGCGATTGTAAATGTTGTTTTCGTGATTTCCTGCAGAGGAAACGGCTACCTTAAACACGTCTGGATACACCAACATGGCTGCAGTAGACATAAATCCTCCACCAGAATGGCCATGTATCCCCACCTTGTGACGATCGATAAAGGAATGTCTATCAGCCAATTGATCCACAGCAGCCTTTTTATCAGCCAATCCATAGTCACGCAAGTCTCCATAGCCATAGTTATGGTACCATTTGGAACGAGAAGGGTGGCCTCCCCTATTCCCTAGGGTCACAACAACAAAGCCAAATTGTGCCAATCTATCCGTACGATCCATCCCTCTTCCAAAAGATTTATTGACAGACTCGGTTTGAGGACCGGGGTATACGTACTGGATCAGCGGATATTTTCTAGTAGAATCAAAGTCATAAGGCTTGTACATCACCCCATAAAGATCCGTGATTCCATCGTCTGCTTTGAAGGTAAAAGGCTCGGGAAATTGATACCCTGCCGCAAAAAGTTGGCTCAAGTCGGCAGTCTCCAAGTCCATTATTTTCGCTCCATTCCTATCGTAAAGAATTGAGTTTGGGATAGTATTTACTCTCGAATAATTATCCACAAAAAAGCTTCCTAGGTCATTCATGCTGACCTCATGATTGAAATCTCCCTTGTTGAGCAGGGTCAAAGGACCACCGTCCAAGAAAACGGAATAAAGATGCTCGTAATAGGGGTCCTCTCCTTTTTCCCTACCATTGGCTGTTAAATATACTTTTCTTAGCGAAGCGTCTACACGCACAATTCCTGCTGTATGGAAGGGACCAGAGGTAAGTTGTCGCTTCAAAGAACCGTCCTTACTGTAGAGATACAAATGCCCCCATCCGTCACGCTCCGACCACCAAATCATTTCATTTCCTACCAACTCTAATTTTTCAAAATCAATGTAGGTATTGCTTCGCTCTTCAATAAGTACTTCCTTCTGTCCTGTTTTCAGGTTCCACCTCAGGACATCCACCCGCTTCAAATCCCTAGAGGTCAAAGCAAAATAAAATTCACTTGGATTTCCTAACCAGGTAGTCGGTCTAAAATCATCGTCCCTGGTGTTGACTGCTGGGGTGGTAGACCAAAGGCTTACCGTTTGGTCCTTGAAAGTAGCTATAGGTAAGTTACTAAGTTTTTGAGATTCAAAAGAATAATGGATCAATTCCGTTTGCGGTTGTTCCTTTTCACCTGGCATGGCATACTTGTAAGTTTCCAAGGTCGGTCGTGGGTCTCTGGTGTGGTGAATCACCCAAAGGTCTTTGACCATGCGCTGGTCAGTTTTGGTGAGGATAAACTGCTTGCTGTCTGAGCTCCAGAGTACGGGCGCACGCTTGCGATCATTTTTCTTTTTTGCTACCTCTACGTTGTCCTCCCCTCGATCTCCCCATCCGTATTCGTAATTTTCTACTCCGTCGCTAGTGAGCGCATGCTCTACCAAAGTCGTATCCTTCACATCTTTGACTGCCTTCAAAAAGTTAGCTTTATCCATCCAATACAAATTGAAGTTTTTTACATACACCACCTTGGAGGAGTCTGGCGCAATGTTGGCCCATGCGAGACGGGTTGGCTCCTTTACCGTTTCAATTTCCTTGAGTTGCTGAGAAATCAAGTTGAATTGAAAGGTATGTACCTTCTTTTCTAGGGAGTCTTTGGCATTTTTATTTTTTGCTTTTTGCTCCGCCCAATCCTTTTTCAGTACATCAGCTGTACTTTTCACGGTAAATTGAAGGGTATTCTCATCGCCGAGCAACTTCATATCATCCAACTTGAGGTGCTGCCCGTCAAAGGGATCCTTGACTGCTTTGGTGAGTTCGGCCGCAAGTTTGTCTACATCAAAAAGTGGGGTTTTGGTCCTTCGAACTGGGTCAACAAGCACCCATTTCTTCCCTTGGGAAGTTTCGTATTCGTACCAAAATCGATCGGATTTTTTCATCCAATGCGGGTCTACGCTGGTCGAAAAAATCATTTTTTTCAATTTATCGGGAGAAAAACGAGCGGCTAACTCGTAGTTCCCTTTGGGCGGATTTTGTTGCGCAACACTTGAAAAAACAAGCAGCAGGAAACTCAGGAGGAATGTAATTTTTTTCATCGGGGAGAAAGAATTAGAACTACTAAACTAAGGAATGGAACGGAAGCGTAAATCACCGCTTGAATAAAATCTAACTTTTTAGAAATTAGTTTAGGTCAAAAAAGATGATGATTTTTTTGGAATTTGAATTGATTCAAAACTGATTAAAAAGGAAAAAATATCAACGCAATTGAATGAATAAGATGGCACACTCAAAAATTGTGAAATCCATTCAATAACTTCTCACTCTAGTAACGAGAGGTCCGATTAAAAACCATCTTTTGGAGTACAATAAGAGCAAAAAACAAGTTGCACAAAAATAAAAAAGCGCATGCAACTCCTTATCATAATGATGAAAAAAACGGGGAAGCTTAATCATAAATCCGACAACAGAAAAAGCGAAAAGCGTTAATGCAAGATATAGCGTAAAATTTTTGTTGTTTGAAAAATTCAATTGCCTCAAGTAACTAATTTAAATAAAAACACATTTTTCTTCCGAAAATCAATCGGGCTTGTTTTGAAGGTAACCCAATAGAAAGGCTGCCAATAATTCGCCTTGCTTTTGATAACCCTTCCGTAGTAAATGAACATGATCCGCATTCACCAGCCCCTGCTTTAACCATTCCAACAGGGATCCTTTGCCGCCCATGGCTTCTAGTTGGTCGTAGGTGGTCAACTGCCGCTGCGCAGCAATATTTTTCAAGCTATTTCTCACCGAATCTACGGCCGCATTGTACACATATTTGCCATTAATTTTTTTGTAGTTCTCATTCGGCAGGACAAGAATTACCTCAGTAGTTGGAGAGGCTTCGGTAATTCTATCCAAACATAGATTCACCTCCTTGTTAAAGTAAGATGCATTCCAATTTCTATAACTCTCGTTTGTTCCCAAGGAAATCAAAAGGTAATCTGGGCGGATCATCGCTACCCCCTTTTGGAAATTGGGATTTAGATTATAGCTCGTGAAGGTTGCACTAGCGACGCCTGTGGAACTATAAATGACTCCCGGTAGGTTTGTTTCTTCAACCAAATCCAACAACGTAAAATACCCCCCCTTAAACGTCAAGGTAGAGGTGTCTTTCTCAACTAAAAATGAAAGCGTGTCCAATACCTTAGTTTGATTTGAATACGTTCTTTTAACCCCATTTACTTCAACAGAACAGTCTGTGCAGCCTTGCATCTCAAACAAAATCTGGCCTTTTTGATAGGGGTAATCAAGTACATCCTTCCCTGTTGACCAGGAAACCTTTCCGCTAGTAGCAATACTTTTTACAGATATCCCCGTGAGCCCAATGGATTGGGTGGAAGATTTGGTAATCCATGCTGAAGTCCAAGACAAATTACTTGAAAAAGTGTAATCATTTGGCCCATACGTTTTGGCCAAATTATAGGGGAAAATTAACCCTCTGCCTGCATTGCCAAATTCTTTTTGCAAAATTAACCTTGTACTTCCCGTTAAATTATTGGGTTGCAAATGAGAATCTCCAATATGCAAAATCTTAATTGTGCCCGTCTTATCCACTCCATCGTTACCTGTTCCTCCGGAGTTAGTTATTTTCACCTCTTGTGCACTGACAGTAGGACACAAAAGAAAGCTTACTAGAGCTAGTGAGTTAAAATTGAAAATAAATAAATGGCTGGACCTCTGAAGACTGAATCTCATACATTACTTGAATTAATACCACCAATAAAACTAACTTAATAATTATGCTTTCTTTATAGTACCAGGCTTTAAATCTTTCCTTTATTTCATTATTCAATAGCGTCATGGAAAATCCAATTCCTAAAAGGAAAACGTACAGGAAATTTTGCTGACAAAAAATGAACAACGTTTCTAAATCGATTACCTGGAATAAGGCCATGAAGAGAATCAAACTATCCGAAAGACTCACTGCCCTGAAAGGGATCCACAAGATTACGACCACCGAAAAAGTAAGAATCCAGGATAAAGAATCCCAAATCTTAGAACCTGAGATGGTAACCCACCTGCTGAGCAGCTTGTGAAAAACCAAAAGCAAGCCATGGCCAATTCCCCACCAAACAAATTTCCAATCGGCGCCATGCCAAAAACCACCAATTATCATCGTCACAAGTAGGAACACCAATTGCAATACGAACCCTTTTTTATTGCCTCCTAAGGGTATATAAATGAAATCCCGAAGCCAGCTGGAAAGCGAAATATGCCATTTTCTCCAAAATTGAGTAATGCTTAGAGATTTGTAAGGCGAATCAAAATTCAAGCACAACCTATATCCCATCAGCAAGGCTATTCCTATAGCCATATCTGTATAGCCTGAAAAATCACAGAAGATTTGAAGCGCATAACCAAGTACTGCGAAAATTGCTTCTACCCCACTTGCTCCAGTTGGAGAAGCATAGATGATGTCCACATACTGAGCAATGAAATCGGCTATAATTGCTTTTTTTATAAATCCTTTTGTAATCAAATAAAATCCTTCATTCACCATTTCCCTCGTAACCTGGATTTTCTTTTTCAACTGAGGTAAAAAGTCTTTTGCCCTAACAATTGGTCCAGCCACTAGATGAGGGAAAAAGCTTATGTAAAGCAGATAGTCAAGCAAGCTTGGCACCTTAATCACCTTTCGGTGAATATCAACCAGGTAGCTTATGGATTGGAAGGTGTAAAATGAAATTCCAATCGGTAAAACGATGCTGGCAGTTTGTAGTCCCTGCTCACCCAAGCCAAGAGAACGCAAGAAAAAATCCAAATACTTAAAGTACATCAAGAAACTCAAACTAAAAACGATCGCCAAAGCCGTAAAAAAAGTGGCTAGCTTTGACTTAGTAGTTTTGGAAATGAGGATTGAGAAAAAATAATCTACGCACACTGTTACCAAAAGCAACAAAAGGTAATTGCCACTAGACTTGTAGTAGAAGTAGAAGCTGAAAAGAATTAATATCCATTTTTGAACCTTTGAATTCGTATAAAAAATGGCATAGAGAATTAAAAAATTCGCGAACAAGAATAAAAAAATCCCATGGTGGAAAAGCATGGGTGCCTCTGAACGGTAGGCAAATTCAGAGAGTAAAGAATTGAAATCAATCATTTTTAGGAACTTTTAAAAAAATAGTTTCACTGTTGTCACGATAAATAGTATCCTTTACCGAGCCCAAGTTAAGTATGCCTTTAGTTGTAATTTGCTCAGCGACTTTTTCAAACCAAACAACCGCAGCGTCTTTTGATGGATGCTTTCCATCGTTTGACCGCTCTAGTGTGAGCAAATGTGAAGGATAAAATAACTCCCCAAAGGTTTCTTGCAAAACACTGGTAATTCCCTTGTCTTTCATCCAAAAAGCAGGGCCAATATAATAATAGGGTAGATTACGCTGTTCAAGGTTGCTTTTAATGGTTTGAGCATACTTTGTTCTTTTTTCAAAATCCCTCGCATGCACTTCATTCAAACCAAGGGCTACCAGAACAAAATCAGGTTTGTATTTTGAAATAAAATAGGCCAAAGTATCTGTATTAGCCCATTGCTTAGTGGTTGACCCGTACCAAACGACAGAAGCTACTAATTGATAATCATTGTCCATCAATCGCTTCCTTACTGGTTTTCTGAGATTTTCCAACTGGGAATCACCTACAAACAAGATTCTCTTGATTGAATCATTGACTGTGTAAGGGAAGTCATAGGTTTGGTTAATAAGCTCCTTTTGAAGGGAATCTACCGCTATACTATCAGGGATTGTATCGCTACTTTCCAAAACCACCTTCTTCTTTTCTACGGCTTGCCCCATTTCCAATTCTTGTAGAAAAGTCAATTCAGGAGATTTTAACTCAAGCGAAAGCTGTGGTTGCCAAATTGCTTTTGTTAAGAAAATTAAGAATACTAGATTGAAAAAAACACCAATCCAAATGAGTCTTTTCATAAATTAATTCATCAATTGAATTTTACTACGCAAAGTAATTTACATGCTTAAAAATTGGTCAATATATTTTTAAATATCTATAGGAATATATGCAACTCCTAAATTCTAGATTTTTTTTAATTCTTAAAAAAGTTTACTACCACCTGAAAGTTAAGTTTAAAAAAATATTTTTCTCAATCAAATAAGTAGGCTATTCAACAGAATAGCTGTCCTGATTTTTAATCTTTACTTAACCTTATTTTAATTTTTAAAGAATAAAATTTCGTTTAAAACACAAAAACATAATATCTCAAACACATTCAAGTGACGTATGCAAGTGAAATTATGAAGCAAAACGACTTGTGTGAAGACTGACTACAAAACCATCATCGTTTCAGATGTTCATTTGGGCACCAAGGGCTCCAAAGCAAAGGAAATTGTTCGATTTTTAAAGCAATTTCAATGTGATAACCTGATCCTGAACGGGGATATCATCGATGGATGGCAATTAAAGAAGTCGGGACGTTGGAAAAGAAAACACA
>VGMU01000061.1 GCA_016866385.1 Bacteroidota bacterium | reverse complement strand
GGGCTTCGGCTATGGAGCACGAAGCAAGGTTCGCTACGATACCCAACTGGGTGGCAAATCCCTTCGCCTCATCGCAGGTGGGGAGTGGCAAAAAAGCATTACCCAAGCACAAAATTTTGGCAATCGAGCCGGCAAAGCCGATACGGTGCGCTTTGCGGACCAGTTGACTGCCACCCAAGGCTTTCTATTTCAGCAGGCGGAATTGCAGTGGAACTCCAAGCTTCTGTTCACCTTGGGCCTAAGCGAAAATTTCTCCGGATTTAAGATTGACCGACAAATCGATGCTGCAGGAGGAAAAACAGGGCTGCAAACCCGCCGCTTCGATCCCATCCTCGTTCCTCGGGTCGCGGCAAATTACCAACTGACTCCGAGCACAGCCGTGTATGGCTCCATCAGTTCAGGCTTTTCTCCTCCAACCATCGATGAGGTCCGCACCAACGAGGGCAGCGTCAACCTGGACCTGGAGGCAGAAAAGGGGATCAATTACGAATTGGGCTACCGCATGGGGCTCGAGCGCTTCAATCTAGAAGTCATTGGCTACTACTTCAAGCTGAAGGAAACCATCACCACCTATACCAATTCAAATGGAGTGGTGCTCTTCCAAAATGCTGGAGCCACCGATCAAAAAGGGGTGGAGGCCAGCTTAGATTATGCCTTCCTTCGAAACGGGAAGGGTTTTGTTCGCGATTTTTTAGTGGGCACAGCCTACACGGGGCAGTTTTTCACCTTTGACAACTACCAAAAGCGGGGGCAAGATTTCTCTGGCAATGCCTTGACGGGTGTTCCCGCACACAACGTAGTCAGCCGAATGGATGTAAGAACTCAGGCTGGGGTTTACCTCAATTTCACGCATCAGTTTACCGAGGAAATCCCCCTCAACGATGCGAATACCATCTACCAAGACGCCTATTCCCTAGTCAACCTTCGGGTAGGTTGGTTGAAACCCCTGGGCGATTGGGAACTGGAGATTTTTGCTGGGGTAGACAACCTGCTGGATGCCTCCTATTCCCTGGGCAATGACCTGAATGCCTTTGCGGGGAGATTCTACCAACCTGCTCCTACGCGAAATGGGTATGGGGGAGTGAAATTGGGATGGAGATTTTAAATAGAAATACGGTGGAAATAGGGAAAAGAAATACAGTAGAAATAGGATAGAAACAGACTCCGCTGCGCTTCGTGAAATAGATGGAGACCTAATCAATAGTCTATTTCACCGAGCAAGGCTCGGGCTATTTCTACACTATTTCCACGGTATTTCCCTAAATTACAGCTCCAAATAATCCTCCAATGAAACCGTTATCCCTACTTTTCTTCGCCTTTTTAATCTCCTTCACTGCCATTGCCCAAGAGACAAGCACGGAATCCAAATGGACTCCTAGGGAACCCAAAAAATTTGAATCCACGCATTCAGGCACCTTCAACGGACAAAAAATTAATTACAAAGCCGTAGTCGGCGAGACCTTCCTCAAAAATGCAAAGGGAGAAGTAACCGCTGCGCTTTGGTCCACCACCTACCTCCGCGAGGGAGTCCTAGACCCCTCCAAGCGTCCTGTACTCTTTATCTTCAATGGTGGCCCCGGCTCTGCAAGCGTTTGGCTGCATGTGGGATTCTTTGGACCTAAAGTGGTCAAAACCGATTCGGGGGCAGGCATCGATGATGGGGCTGCGCCCTACCGCTTTGTCGAAAATACCCAAGCGCTCCTTGACCTGACGGATTTGGTATTTATCGATCCGATTGGAACAGGCTTCAGCCAGGTGGAAGGGGTAGGCAAAACCTCCGACTTCTGGGGACTCAACGAGGATGCCTCCTCCATTGCACAGTTTATTCGTACCTGGGTAACCCAGCACGGCAGGTGGCAAGCCCCAAAATTTATCGCAGGGGAAAGTTTCGGCACCACCCGCGCTGCCAAGGTAGCCGAAGTACTGGAAGAGGGTGGACAAAGCATGGCACTGAATGGGCTCGTGCTGATTTCCCAAGCCTTGGACTATGCAGGTTCCTCCAGTTGGGCAGATAACCTGACCTCCTTTTTTACCTACCTCCCTTCCCAAGCAGCTACGGCCTGGTACCACAAGAAAGCTGGGCAGGGCAAGACCCTAGCCGCATTTACCCAAGAAGCCAGAGCATTTGCCTACGGAGACTTTTTGCAATCCTTGTTTTTGGGAGAGAAGCAAAGCCCTGCACAAAAAGAGGCCATCGCAACCAAATTAGCCTACTTTACCGGTTTGGATAAGGCCTACATCTTGCGCTCCGACAACCAGATCTTGATGCACCGCTTCAAGAAAGAATTGCTCCGTGCCGAGGGCAAGGCTATTGGCACCTTGGACGGACGGTATTTGGCGCTAGAAACCGACAAGTCTGCCGAAGGCCCAGTGCTGGGTGACCCGGCCAGTTACATGACCGGTTCGGCATACACGGCCGTCTTCAACGACTACTTGATGCGAGACTTGAAGGTGAGCCTGGACCGACCTTACTTCACCTCTGCAAGTGGGATGGGTGGAAGTTGGAACTGGAAGCCCGTACCGGATGGGGCCTACTACGAACCCAGTTACGTGAGCACTGCGCGTGCATTGAGCGAGGTGATGCACCGCAATACGCAAATGAAGGTGATGGTAGCGAATGGCTACTACGACTTGATCACCCCCTTCTTTGATGCAGAATTTACCTTTACCCGCCACAATTTCCCGCAGGATCGCGTGGCGATGACCTACTACGAGGCAGGACACATGATGTACAACCGACAGGAAGACTTCGATGCGCTGGCCAAGGATGTGAGGGCATTTTTAGAGGGTGTTTTGAAAAAGTAATAAAGTAATAAACCAACTAACAGAACACTAAGAATGGCAAAACCTACCTTCAATCCCGAAGAAGTTACCAAAATCATCCGTGGGCGTCGCTCCCAATTTCCGGCTCAGTTTAAGGAAAATGACCCCGTAGCCGATTCCATCATCGAGGAAATCCTTGAAAATGCCAACTGGGCACCTACGCACAAACTCACCCAACCTTGGCGCTTCATTGTGTACACGGGCGCAGGCTTGAAGACTTTTGGAGACTACCAAACGGAGCTATACAAACTGCGGGCTGAGAAAAACGGTACTCCCTTCCTAGAAGGCACCTACCAAAAATTTAAGGAGACACCAAGTAAGGCTTCCCATGTGATTGCCATCCTGATGAAGCGCAGCGAAGGATCGGGCATCCCGGTGATGGAAGAGATCTCCGCCGTAGCCATGGCGGTGCAGAACATGTACTTGACGGCCTGTGCCCATGGGTTGGCCTGCTACTGGGGTACCGGCGGACCTACCTTTTGGGCAGAAGCGCGAGAAGACTTTGGACTCGAAGGCGAGGACATGCTGATGGGCTTCTTCTACATCGCAAAGGCAGCAAGCGATACCTTACCCGAAGGCAAGCGAACGCCTATCGGCGAAAAAGTGAGCTGGGTGCGGTAATAGAAAGTAACAAAAAAGGCGGTGATCCCGCCTTTTTTGCTTACCAATCCGCCGGTCTTCTGGCTTGGTATGCGGCCATCTGATCTAGGATATCTGCAGGATCATCAGAAATAATCAGCATCTCCTCCTGCTCAGGATAGAGAAAGCCTTCTTTCTCCGCATGCCGAAGAAAATCAATCAACTTATCGTAATACCCATGTACGTTGTACAATGCCAAGGGCTTTTGGATGTAGTGCAACTGATTGAGGGTCATGATTTCAAATAACTCCTCTAGGGTACCAATCCCCCCTGGCATGGCGATAAACCCATCCCCACGTTCGGCCATCAACCACTTTCTATCCCGCATGGTCTCTACCACGATCAACTCGGTACATCCGTGATGGGCCACCTCTCGGTCTACCAATTTTTGTGGAATCACTCCCAAGACTTCCATACCCCCCGCCAACATTTCATCAGCAATTATCCCCATCAATCCTACATGCCCTGCACCATAGACCAGACCTAGACCACGCAAAATCATTTCTTGTGCAAGAGCTCGTACGGCTGATTCGTAAATAGCATGGTTCCCTTTTTTTGAACCACAGTACACGGTTACTTTTTTCATGTCGGAAAAATAAAGATTTCCTTTCAGCTAAGCACAAGAATTTGACCTTAGGTTTGTACCTAGAATTCTTTGCCCCCATTTTTACACAGAATCTCGCCAGAAAATGAAAATTTGTTTTGCCACCAACAATCCCAAAAAAATCGAAGAAGTAGCCGCTGCTTTGCAAGGAAAAATTCAAATTGTCTCTTTGCAGGATATCGGTTGTACGGTAGAACTTCCAGAAACAGGAGATACCCTAGATGCCAATGCTTTTGAAAAGGCTCGCTACGTATTCGATCATTTTGGGGTCAACTGCTTTGCAGACGACACGGGATTGGAAGTTGCCGCACTGAACGGGGCTCCTGGGGTGTATTCGGGAAGATTTGCAGGGGAGCCTAGAAGCGATGTGCGCAACGTAAAACTTCTTTTGGAAAAAATGCAAGGACAAGAGAATAGAAGTGCACGATTCCGAACCGTCATCGCCCTAATTATAAACGGAAAAGAATACCAATTTGACGGAATAGCCGAAGGGAAAATCACCCACATCTCGAGCGGAGAAGGAGGCTTTGGCTACGATCCCGTATTCCAACCCAAAGGGGAGGAGAGAACCTTTGCCATGCTCTCAATCCAGGAGAAAAATGAAATTTCCCACCGGGGAAAGGCCATAAAGGCACTAATAAATTTTCTGTCCGATGGAAAATTCTGAGATGCACACAAAAATTAGTTAATTTGCCTGCATGACTAAGCCCTTTATCGTCGGGATTACTGGAGGCTCCGCCTCTGGAAAAACTTTATTCTTAGATCGATTACTTCAAAGTTTTGGGCCAAAAGAGGTATGTCTTATCTCCCAAGACAATTACTACAAACCCCGTCACCTACAGCCAGTGGACGAGCAAGGAGTGGCTAATTTTGATACCCCCCACAGCATTGATTTCGAACAGTACGCGCAAGACATACGCATCATTCAAGGAGGAGGGACGGTCATTCGTGAGGAGTACACCTTCAACAATGCTTCCAAAAAACCTAAAATGCTCACTTTTTCCCCGGCACCCGTAGTGGTGGTGGAAGGAATTTTTGTTCTCTACTATCCTGAATTGGCCGAACTTTTGGACCTAAAAATATTTATTGACGCCAAGGACCATATCAAACTGAAAAGACGGATCATTCGAGATAAAGTCGAGCGGGGCTATGACCTAGACGATGTGCTCTATCGCTACGAAATGCACGTGATGCCTACCTACGAAAAGTACATCAAGCCTTTCAAAAGCGAAGCTGACCTCATAGTTCCCAATAACCTCAATTTTGATCGTGCTATGGACGTGATTCGCACCTACCTCAGAGCCAAATCCTCCCTCTAGGGAGAAAAAAAAGATACAGAGCAAGTGAATTTCAAATATTGTCTATATTTGTGGCCCATGAAAAACACGGCACCAAATCCTTCCCTACTCAAGCAGCTAGTTTCACTAGCCGTAGTATTGATGTTTTGTGTGTTTGTGTCTGGGGCAGAATACCTCTCCCATGCAAGTGCCGAAACGCCAACAGAAAAATCTGGTGAAAATCCAAAACAAAGCGTTCTAAAAGTTGCTGTTGACGCTGTAGTCCCCTTTGCCGTTCAGGTAGTAGATACCATATTTTACCTCATTTCTTTTGTCTTTTCTGCTGACTTTGACTTGCCTTTACAACAAGTAAGGGCCATCTTTTATTTAAACTCCTTTGCAGAGATTCTTTTTGAACAGATTATCTCTCCCCAAGGCCCCTAAATTTTCTTTCTGAATTTAATTTATCCCTATCCGACTTTTTTCAGAGCCGGTATCATCCTTATATCTTAATTAGTAACTAATCCCTATCCTTATGCAAAACAAAGGTGCAATCGTGTTTTTGACAGTCATCATTACAGCGCTATGCCTGTATTACCTGTCTTTTACACTCATCTCAAATGGCATTCAAAATAAAGCTACAGCGTATGCTACAGATGCCTCAGGCAATATAGATTTTGCCAAAAAAAGAGCTTACCTAGACTCCGTATGGAGACTACCCGTGTACAATTTCCTTGGGGCTAGCTATACCTATCAAGAAGTAAAAGAAACAGAGTTAGGACTTGGTCTTGACCTTCAAGGAGGCATGCATGTGACCCTTGAGGTTTCTCCTGTAGAAATTGTCAAAGGAATCGCTGGAAATCCAAGCAACGAGGCCTTCAATGCTTCCGTAGAAGAAGCTAGAGTAGCTGCAAAAACCTCCAATGCTAAATTTGTAGACCTATTTTATGCCGCATGGCAGAAAAATAATCCTGGCAAAGAGCTTAGCAGCATATTCGCTACCGCCGCCAATCGTGGAAGAATTTCATTAGAATCATCAGATTCGGAAATTTTATCCATCATCGATACCGAAGTAGAGAATGCCATCGACCGTTCCTTCAATATCTTAAGAACCCGTATCGACCGTTTTGGTACTTCACAGCCCAACATTCAGCGAATTGCTGGTTCAGGAAGAATCCAGATCGAACTTCCAGGAGCGGACAACCAAGAGCGTGTGCGCAATTTGCTTCAAGGTGTAGCCAAATTGCAATTCTGGGAAGTGCTTGAACTCAATGAATATGGAGGGGCTATCGAAGAAATCAACAAGGCTTGGGTAGCAGACCAAAAAAATCCGGGTGCAACTGCTACCGATACCACCGCAACAGATACTACCGCTACGGATTCCTTGTCTGCTGAAGACTCCTTGAGAAATGCCTTGGAGAAACAGTTGGAGCAAATCGAACCACTTAATCCAAATTCAGGAGTGTCACCACTGGTGGCTTTGATGAAGGCCAACTATGGCTTGGTGTACGATGTACGCGATACTGTGATCATCAACCGTATTTTGAAAAATGAGCGCTACCAGTCATTCTTGCCAAAGGATTTGAAACTCCTTTGGAGCATCAAGCCAACCAAGGCAGACGATGGCACAGAGATTCTAGAATTGTATGGCATCAAATTGAAAAAAGGCTCTGACGAGGCTCCGCTTGAAGGTGACGTGGTGACAGACGCTCGGCAGACCCTGGACCAAACTTCTCAGCCTGCCGTATCCATGCAAATGAATGCGGATGGTGCGAGAAAATGGAGAAACCTAACTGCTGAAAATGTAGGCAGAAGAATTGCAGTGGTCCTTGACGACTACGTGTATACTGCTCCCATGGTGAACGGGGAGATTCCAAACGGACAGTCTGAAATCTCTGGTAACTTCACCTTGTTGGAAGCTCAGGATTTGGCCAACATCTTGAAATCTGGTTCCCTACCAGCACCTACCCAAATCGTAGAAGAAAGCATCATCGGGCCTACCCTCGGCAAGGAAGCACAAAATCAAGGGATCATTTCCATGATCGCAGGTCTTGCGCTAGTGGTCTTGTTTATGGTGGCCTACTATGCTAAAGGTGGTTTGGTAGCGGTTGCTGCCTTGGTATTCAACATCTTCTTCATCTTGGGTATCCTTGCTCAATTGGGTACAGCATTGACTCTTCCAGGTATCGCAGGTATTGTGTTGACCATGGGTATGTCCATTGATGCGAACGTATTGATTTTTGAGCGTATCAAGGACGAACTTAAAAACGGAGTTAATTTACTTTCTGCAATCAATGCCGGTTACAACAAAGCCTTCTCGGCGATCTTAGATGGTAACGTGACCACCTTTTTGACGGGTGCCATTTTGTATGCATTGGGCCAAGGTCCTGTGAAAGGATTTGCCATCGTATTGATGATTGGTATTGCTTGTTCTTTCTTCTCCTCCGTATTCATCACCCGTGTGATTATCTCTTGGATGACTAAAAAAGGGGATAAGAGTTCCATCTCTTTTGCTACTTCATTTGCCAAAAACTCGCTTTCTGCTTTGAATATCGACTTCATGAGCAAAAGAAAGATTGCTTACATTGCCTCTACCTCCATCATCGTGATCGGTTTAGGCTTAGCCGTGGTCAATGGCTTGAAATTAGGCGTGGACTTTACTGGTGGCCGCTCCTATGTGGTAGCCTTCAACCAACCGATGGTCCCTTCTGATTTGAAAGTAGGACTCGATGGGGAATTTGATGGATCTGTGGAAGTGAAAACTTACGGATCAAACAACATCCTCAAAGTGACTACCTCCTACTTAATCAACGAAGACGATGACGCTTCCAATAAAGAGGTAGAAAGTAAAGTGAAAGAAGGTATCGCAGCAGTGACTGGATTTACTTTTGTTGAAAATGCTGCTCAAGTTGGAGACAAGCAATTCTCCATCACAGGATCTTCGAAAGTAGGCGCGACCGTAGCGAACGACATCAAAGCCTCCTCTTTGGAAGCCATGATTTTGGCCTTGATTGCCATCTTCTTGTACATCTTGATGCGTTTCCGTAAGTGGCAGTTCTCCTTGGGGGCGATTGTAGCCTTGGCACACGATGCGCTATTCGTAATCGCAGCATTCTCGATTGCCGGTACTTTTGGTGCATCTTTCGAAATTGACCAAGTGTTCATTGCGGCGATCTTGACTGTCATCGGTTACTCCATCAACGATACGGTAATTATCTATGACCGTATCCGTGAAAATGTGGAAAACAGAGGTTCTCGTCATCTAATCAAAGTATTCAACGATTCCATCAACGAAACCTTGAGCCGTACCTTGATCACCTCCTTTACTACCTTGATCGTGGTGATTGTCCTCCTCTTCTTTGGAGGTGAGGTATTGAGAGGATTCTCCTTCGCCCTGTTTGTAGGGATTACCGTGGGTACCTTCTCTTCCATCTACATTGCGACTCCTATCGTGGTGGATTTGATGAAGAAAGAAATCGAGGCAGATGGTTCTCAAAAAGAAACCAAAAAAGGCTAAGATTTAGTTATTTCTTGAAGAAGGGCGGGAAAATTTCCCGCCCTTTTTTTTTGTGCTCGGCGGGTTGCTTACCTTAGATGAGGCTTCGCCAAAATTGATTAAACCAGTACTCCCCATGTCAAAACTCCTTCGTGCAGCCTTAGTAGGCTACGGTTCAGTTGCTGAAAAAATGCATGCCCCACTCCTGGAAGTTTGTCCGACCCTAGACTTCGTCGCCGTAGTGGAGCGAAATGGCTTCCGCTGCCAGCAAAAGTACCCCAAGGTACACACCTTCCAGAGCTTGGAAGCCCTATTGGCGGCCGATGCGGCCGACTTGATCTGCATCACTACGCCCAACGAACTTCATTTTTCCATGGCAAAGCAATGCCTGCTCGCTGGAAAGCATGTAGTCGTGGACAAGCCCGTCACGCTCGTGGCCGAAGAGGCCGAGGAACTCTTGGCGCTCGCCAGATCCAAAAACTTGGTCTGCAGCATTTTTCACAACCGTCGCTACGATGGAGATTTCAAAACCCTCCAGGAAATTGTGGCCAAGAACCTGCTCGGTCGCCTGGTCTACCTGGAGTCCCATTTTGACCGCTTTCGTCCCCAGGTATCGGAAAATTGGCGGGAAAAGGCTGTGCCTGGCAACGGGATCACCTACGATCTGGGCTCCCACCTGATCGATCAAGTGGTCCTACTTTTTGGAAGGCCTACCGCCATTTGGGCCGATATTCGATTTCAGCGCTCGAACGCCCTTTCTGACGATTATTTCGACATTGGGTTTGACTATCCTGGCTTCAAAGCACGCGTCACTGCAGGGGCCCTAGTCAATGTGCCTACGCCCAAATTCATGCTTCTGGGCGAAAAAGGCACCTACCAAAAGTTTCACCTCGATGTGCAGGAACAGGCATTCAAGGATAAAAAAATCCCAGCCGGTGACGATTGGGGAGTAGAAACCGAATCGCGCTGGGGGCACATTCACTACGAACAAGAAACCCAGGCTTACCCCACCCTGCGAGGAGATTACCGCGTGTTTTACGAAAACGTGGCCGAGGCTATCAGTGGTAAGGTTCCGCTCTTGGTCACCTTGGAACAAGCGATTCCAGTGCTGCGAATCATTCAAGCCTCCTTTCTATCGTCCCAAGAAGGGCGAAAAATCAGCCAAGAAGAGGGGAAATGGTAGTCAAACCCTTTTCAATCGAGAAATAAGCCCAGATCCCAACCTCCGCAAATCAATTAGATTCCTTAATTTTGCGCCCTATGGCAAAAACAGAAACTCCAGGCGAAAACGCCCAATTGAAAGATATCATCTCCCATGCGAAAGAGTATGGCTTTGTGTACCCGAGTTCCGAAATCTACGACGGCCTACAGGCAGTGTATGACTACGGAGCCTATGGGGTAGAGTTGAAAAACAACCTCAAGCGCCTCTGGTGGGAAAGCATGACCCGCGTGCAAGACAACATTGTCGGCATTGATGCGGCCATCTTTATGCACCCCACCACCTGGAAGGCTTCTGGCCACGTAGACTCCTTCAACGATCCCATGATCGACAACAAGGACAGCAAAAAGCGTTACCGCGCCGATGTCTTGGTAGAGGAATATGCAGCAGCACTAGAAAAGGCAGGTGAAGCAGAAAAAGGCAAGGCACTTACCGCTGCTTTGGCGAGATTACTCGACGCCGAAGACCTCGCAGGCGTGCGGGACTTAATCACCAACGAAGGCATCAAATGCCCGATTTCCGGCACCTCCAACTGGGCCGATGTGCGTCAGTTCAACCTGATGTTTTCTACCCAAGTAGGATCTGTGGCGGAAGATTCCTCTACCATCTACCTACGTCCCGAGACGGCCCAAGGGATCTTTGTCAACTTCCTC
The DNA here is from genome assembly GCA_016866385.1 of Bacteroidota bacterium. Taxonomy (GTDB): domain Bacteria; phylum Bacteroidota; class Bacteroidia; order Cytophagales; family Cyclobacteriaceae; genus Algoriphagus. The sequence continues at coordinate 1,021 of VGMU01000061.1, read as the reverse complement.
AACGTACAAAAAACCGCACGCATGAAGGTGCCTTTTGGCATCGCCCAGATCGGCAAAGCCTTCCGTAACGAGATTGTGGCACGACAGTTTATCTTCCGTATGCGGGAGTTTGAACAAATGGAAATGCAATTTTTCGTGCGCCCCGGCACCGAACTGGAATGGTACGAAAAGTGGGCTGACACCCGAATGGCGTGGCACTTGGCCTTGGGGAGCCCTGCTGACAAACTCCGCAAGCACCCCCATGAAAAGTTGGCTCACTATGCCAACGCCGCCATGGACATTGAATTTGAATTTCCATTTGGCTTCAAGGAAGTAGAAGGCATTCACTCCCGTACTGACTTCGACCTCAAATCACACCAGGAATACTCCAAAAAGAAGCAGCAGTACTTTGATCCGGAGATCAACCAAAACTACATCCCCTACGTGATCGAAACCTCCATCGGCGCAGATCGCTTGTTCTTGTTGACCCTCTGCAATGCCTACACCGAAGAGCATTCTGAGGAGAAAAGCAGAACCTATTTGAAGTTGCACCCGGCCATCGCTCCAGTAAAGGCCGCCATCCTTCCCATCATCAAGAAAGACGGCTTGCCAGAAAAAGGGCAGGAGATCGTGGAATTGCTCAAGTACGATTTCAACATCATCTACGAAGATTCTGGATCAATCGGAAAGCGTTACACACGTCAGGACCTGATCGGAACTCCTTTCTGTATTGCTGTGGATCACCAGACCTTGGAAGACAACACCGTCACCATCCGTCACCGCGACAGCACCGAGCAAGAGCGCGTAGCCATCTCCGAATTGCATGGCCGCATCACGGAAGCAACGAGCTTTAGGAGGGTGTTTGAGAAACTGTAAGAAAGCAAATTGTACAATGTACAATGTACAAAGTACCAAGTACCAAGTACAAAGTATGGAGGAAAGTACGAATTAAGAGGTACGAAATACGGATTGAGAACTAATGTCGAATGTCTAACGCCGAGTGGTGAATTTTGAAGTAGGATTTCGCAATAGTACCTGAATT
>VGMU01000060.1 GCA_016866385.1 Bacteroidota bacterium | reverse complement strand
AAGTACAAAGTACAAAGTACGGATTACGAATTGTACAATGTACCAAGTACAAAGTACGGATTAAGAATTGTACAATGTACCAAGTACTGTTTAACAATTGTACAATGTACCAAGTACAAAGTACAAAGTACAGTATTGTGCTAGCAGGAAAGTTATTCTAAAATAAGAATGCCTAATTTATCAAGTGAATAAGTAGGTCCATTTTGATGGTACTTGGTACTTTGTACATGGTACTTTGTACTTTTCTCAAATATCGAATATCCAACGCCGAATGAAGAATGAAGAAGTTCTTGGGAAATCCTACTTGATACTTGATACCTGCTACTTGATACTAATTTTAATGCATTCGATCCCCTCTTACCCCCAAATCCAACATCACCTGGGCCTCAAAGGCTAGCCATTCTTGCCAACGCCACGCTACTTTTTGGGGATCCTGGTAGATCTTAGCCAGATCGATGAAAGTGACGTAGTGTCCCGCCTCGGAAATCATCAGTTCGTAGTAGAATTTCTGCAATTCCGTATCCGCAATGTGCTTGGACAAGAGTTTGAACCGCTCACAGCTTCGTGCTTCAATCAGCGCATTCATCAGCAAGTGCTCGGTCAACTGGTCCATACGACTTCCTCCCTTGCGCAAGAATCCTTGCAAGCGAACCACGTATTCGTCTTTTCGCTGCAATCCAAATTTCATTCCCCGCTTTTTCAACTGTTCCATCACCCGCTCAAAATGTCCCCACTCTTCTGCGACAATGGGAGTGAGTGTGTCTACCAGTTGCTCCAACTCATTGAAGCGCACGATCAAACTGATGCAGGAGGATGCCGCCTTTTGCTCGCAATAGGCATGATCCACCAAAATCTCTTCTAGATTCATCTCTGCGATGCCCACCCAGCGCGGATCTGTATAGGGAGCTTCAAATGCAACATCTTCTGCCGGGTACTTTCTTCCCAAGATGCGGAGGAGGAGTTAATCATGAATGCTTAGATTTTTTGATTCAACTACAGGTTAGTAAATACGAGCGACGAAATACAGATTACGAATTGTACAATGTACAAAGTACAAAGTACAAAGTACAAAGTACAAAGTACAGTATTGTGCTAGCAGGAAAGTTGTTATACAATACGAATACCTATTTTATCAAGTGAATCAGTAGGTCCATTTTGAAGATACTTGGTACATAGTACTTGGTACTTTGTACCTTTTTTTGAAGATACTTGGTACATAGTACTTGGTACTTTGTACCATTTTCAAATATCGAATGTCCAACGCTAAATGTTGAATGAAGAAGTACTTGGTACATGGTACTTTGTACTTTGTACAATTGATCAATCAAACAAATACCACGTAATCCCCAAATCCAAAAAAGAACGATAGCCCGTGTAGTCTGGAGTCACAAAATAGCCTTCTTGGGCCATCAAACCGGCATTCAGGTGATTGTACTTCACCAAGACGCGGGTACGGTTGATTTTAAAATTCAGGAAAAGATCCAAGACTGGATAGGCGCTAATTTGAAATCGGTCTTGAATAAAAAATTGCTGCAGGGCAGGCTGATAGGCATCTGCATAAAAAGTAGACCTGTACCTTGCATCGATACCCATTTGGACCACCACATTATTGTCAAATAGGGGGCCATCAAAATACACCCGTGTATTGGCATACCATTTGGGAATACGCAAGGCATTCGAAGCAGAAGCAGAAATCTGGGTATAGATCCACTCCGTATCCATTCGGAATTTTTTACCCAAGGGAAGTGTCGCCTTCAGAGAAGGGCTAAGTAGAAAAACTTGTCCCTCTGCCTGCAGTGGAATTTGGCCTTGACCAAAATACACGTACCTATTGATGCGAGTGAGGGTAAGACTAGGCCAGACCTGCAGGTTTTCTAGGGGTAATTTTAGCGTTCCCTTGACCTGATCTACCCCAATATCAGAGAAGTCGTTTTTCCACTGCTGGTGATTGCCTCGGTATTCTTGTTGCAAGGCAGTTGGCTGGTACAGGGCCTTGGTATAGTCTACTTCTAGCCAAGGGGAGATAAATAGTCCGTGCAATCGGAAATTACCCGGAAACAAGTATTCCCCATCTGCGCTGATTTGCCAGGTATCAGAAAGTTTCCCTACCAGCTCCCCTCCCAGGTAAAGTTCAGTAAAGGGGCGATTTTCGGGAGAGAGCAAAGGCGACCAACGGGTACCATTCCTAAGTTTGACAAAGGAGTTGTAATAAAACCCCTTCACCGTTCCCTTCATTCCAAACTCATTTCTCCACTCCGAAAAATCATTTCGGTGCTGGGTGGTATCCGGATTGACTAACCTTTCCTTGGGATAAAAATCAGCATCCTTGGTATTTAGTAAGGCTTCAAAAACCAGCGCTTGATTTTTTCTATCCAAGACGTGGTAGAGCTGTAGTCCATTGCCCAGTTTAAACTCCTGGTAGAGGTGGTACTCCTGCCTCAATTCCCTGGCACGAGAATTTTGCAGCCACACCTTGGCATCTTCGTAGGTAAAATAAATGGAATTGGGGTCCACGGAGGGGGGCACAATACCCCCTATCTCGTTCACCACATGCTTCATTCGAGAGAAGGCGCCCAAAAGCCAATACCGCCCGTTTTCAGAACGGTAATTGGTATGCAAGGCGTAGGCATTTTGCACCACCATCTGATCGTCTCGCTTGGAAGGGTTCAGCGTCTTTCGGACGCGCTGGGTGGAAAAATCAAAACCTACGTTCCAGCGGGGGTTTACATTTCTGGCAAAAGAAAGGTCAAGCAAGTTCCGGTTGCCTCCTCCGTAAAAAGCAGACATTTCAGTAAAAGGAGATTTGGAATCGTAATACTTTCTCTGGGAAGGATCTTTGAAGTACAAATTATAGGTATTAAATCCAGAGCTTTGCCCTATCCATTCAGGAAGAGTGAAAAATACCGGCTTGGCCGCAGACCCAATATTTCCCAAATCTTGGTACTTCCAACCCGACTTGGCCACAGGGTCGTAGTTGTGAAAATTGGTCAGCAGGGTATCTAATTCATACAACACCAAGCTGTTGCGCTTGATGGCCTTCTCATAAAAATAGAGGGTGGTTTTGGGTCCATAGACCTGCTTGGTACTGTCGTCCAAGAGCGTCCTACGTCCCTCCTCCTCTTCTACTGCCTTGGGGTCAGCCAACTGTTTGGCTGGACGGGCAGGTGCTCCGGTTCCGCCTTGTGGAACAGGGCGTTGTCCCCAAGCAGCTTGGGCTGCCAAGAGAAAAGTAAGTACAACTAGGCTAAGTAACTTCCGAATCACGGGTGAAGCAGGTTTTTTCGTAGCCGTTGAAGCAGCTGCTCTTCTTGTTTGGGATCGAGCGCTACTTGTATGGGCAGGGCAAAAATCGGAATTTTAGACCATATTTCGGTTGCAGCGAGGGATTTAAGTTTCGCCGCATCCTTTTCCGTGGTGAGCAACACTGCATTGCTCCCCTTTTCTTCTCTTAGTACTTTCAAAATTCGCGCTGCATCTTCGGGGCGGTAAGCATAGTGATCCGGAAAAGAAAAGGAATCGACCACTGCATACTGCTGCTTGCAATAATCCAAGAAAGGTCCGTTATCCGCCAAGCCTGCAAGCGCAATGACCGTTTTAAAGTCGGTTTGACTTGGGCCTGCTAGTTGATAAGGTCTGCCATAGTTTAGGGTAGAAAAGAACAGGTCTGCCTCCGGAGTTAAATAAGGCGCTAGCTCCTTGGCTAGCTTATTTTTTTCTTCTTGACTCAGATTTGCAGGACACTTGGTTACCACCACCAATTCTGCCCGCTTTGCACCAACCCTGGACTCCCGAAGCCTGCCCATGGGAAGCAGGTAATCTTTGGAGAATGGAGAATTATAAGGTGTCAATACGATGCGGAAATCTGGATTTAGCTTTCGGTGTTGAAAGGCATCATCTAAGATTAGGAGTTGCAACTCAGGTCGGAGTTGCTGGATTTTTTGCGTAGCGACTACCCGATCCTCCCCGACGAAAACAGGGATTTCTTCCTTGAACTGCCTGTAAAGTTGCAAGGGCTCATCCCCCACTTCGTCTGCTGAGCTATTCGGTACCAATTGTATAAATCCTTTGCTGCTGCGTCCATATCCCCGGCTTAGGGTACCAACAGCCACCTCATCACGAAGTTTGCGGACCAAAAACTCTACAAAGGGAGTTTTACCTGTTCCCCCTACCGAAAGGTTGCCCACCACCAAAGTCCGAATCGGGGACTTTTTACTTGGAATCAGTCCTTGGTCAAACAGCATGTTTCGTACCGCAGTAATCCCATGAAAAAGAAAAGCTGCTGGAGCAAGCAAGTAGGCGTACCAAGGCATGGAATAGATTTGCTATTTTTGTTCAAATAAACAAAAAAAATGGGATACCGAATTCAGGACGTACTTTCCTTTCTCGACCAATGGGCCCCGCCCGCTTACCAGGAGACTTACGACAATGCCACCCTCATCTGCGGCAACCGCGATTGGCCCCTTACCGGGGTTCTTTGCACCTTGGACTGCACCGAAGCTGTGGTGGAGGAAGCGCTGGAGCTGGGAGCCAATCTGATTGTGGCACATCACCCCATTTTATTTAAAGGGATCAAAAGCCTTACGGGCAGCACCTACGTAGAGCGTACCCTGATCAAAGCAATTCAGGGCCAAGTGGCGATCTTTGCTATTCACACCAACTTGGACCATGTGTCCACTGGTGTAAATCGGCGAATAGCCGATCGCCTACAGCTTAAAAACTCCTGCATCTTACAACCCAAAAAGCAATTGTTGAGCAAGTTGGTCTTTTTTGTGCCTCCAGTAGCTAAAGAAGCTGTACTAGCAGCCATTTTTCAGGCGGGAGCAGGGCAGATCGGTGCATACAAAGACTGTGCTTTTGAATCAGAAGGCATGGGAAGATTTACTCCTTCAGAGGGGGCTAACCCTTACCTGGGACAAAGAGGCGAGCCGCACCAAGAGCCAGAACTTCGCTTGGAGGTCATCTTACCCTCGCACTTAAGTAAAAAAGTAGTGGGGGCCATGAAAGAAGCGCATCCCTACGAGGAGGTGGCCTATTACTTGAGTGCCTTAGAAAACGAACATCAAGAGGTAGGCGCAGGAAGAATTGGGGAATTGGCTCATCCCTTGACGGAAGAGGAGTTTTTTATCCATCTCAAATCCACTATGAATCTGCAGGTAGTCAAGCATAGCCCTTTGCTGGGCAAACCCATACAAAAAGTAGCCTTATGCGGGGGTGCGGGCTTCTTTCTACTCCCCGATGCTAAAAAAGCAGGGGCCGATGTATTCCTCACCTCAGACATTACCTACCATCAGTATTTTGATGCCGAAGGGCAACTTATCATTTGTGATATAGGGCATTATGAGAGCGAAATTTTCACAAAAGATTTACTTGCTGAAGAATTGTCACAAAAATTTCCTAATATTGCACTCTATTTGTCAAAAGTAGTCACAAATCCCACATTTTATCGATAGTTCATGGAAAGTACAGTAGCACAGAAACTCGACGCTATCTACACCCTTCAACTTATAGATTCTCGGCTCGATGCCATCGTAAAAGTAAGAGGTGCACTCCCAGAAGAAGTACAAGACCTCGAAGACGAGATAGCAGGCTACGAAACGCGACTTGACAATTATACCAAGCAAATTGAAAGATTTGAAGAGGACATCAAAGAGTATAAGGAAAAAATCAAGGAAGCGGAAAAGCTAATCAAAAAGTACCAAGAGCAGCAGATGAATGTGCGTAACAACCGGGAGTACGACGCCATCACCAAAGAACTGGAACTTCAAGATTTGGACATTCAGGTGTCCAAAAAGAAAATTACTGAGGCAGGAGCTAAGATTGATCATATCAAGGAGGAGCACGAAAAAACCAGCCTAACCAAAATTGATCGTCAGAAAGATTTAGACCTTAAAAAAGAGGAACTTTCCACCATCGTATCCGAAAGCGAAGCTGAGGAGTCTAAGTTACAGGCAGACCGAGACAAGGCAGCCAAAAAAGTAGAAGAGCGATTGATCAAGTCTTACACCAAAATCAGAGCCAACGCCAAGAATGGACTTGCCGTGGTGATGGTTAAGCGTGAAGCGTGCGGGGGCTGCTTTAATACCGTACCTCCACAGCGTCAAGCAGATATCCGCGAAAAGAAGAAGCTAATCGTGTGCGAGCATTGCGGAAGAATTCTTGCAGGTGTAGAAGACGAAAACGAAGAAGAGACTTCGAAAGTCAAAAAAAGAACTTCGAAAGCCTAAGTCTTCCTCTCCTAATTTAAACCTCCGAGCTTCTCGGAGATTTTTTTTGTCTCTACCTTTTGTTTTCTGTCAACGGTCGACGGTCCAGAGTCTACCCTTAGGTATCCCTGATTTTTCGTTTCCAGGACACCGAACGAAGAATGAAGTGCTGGGAATTCGTAGAACCTATTACATACCATCAAGTCTTTTTTCTTGCCTCTTGCCTGCCTTTGGGCAGACATCTTGCTTCTTGGCTCCTGTATCTTGCTTCTTGTCTCTTGCCTCCACGGTGGACTGTAGACCATTTTTTACCAACAATCTTGATTTTCCTTCCCTTTTGAAGCTATATTGAGGAATGAAAAGTTGGGTATTGAGTATAAGTTTTCTTTTTTTTTCTTTGCTGACCGTGGCAAGTACCCCTGTACCTAAAACTTTTGTATTTCTTTTTGATGCGCAGCATCTGAAATCCTCGGGAATCCAAGTGAAGGCCATCTCCGCGCAACTGGCTCCCTTCTTTTCGGTAAAGGCCTATGGGGGAAATTCCGACCTCGCCTTGGTACTTGAGCTCCCCACGGATGCCCTCGATGCCAAGAGTTTGGGCGCGTATTGGATTGGCTTGCCCGATGGGAAAAAAGTGCAATTGCAGGAGTTGGCCTTTAAAATTGTGAATCTTTCTGAGGTTCAGGCTGCGCACCAGCAGGTCATGCAAGCCTATGAGGAACAACTTTCACTCAAGAAGAAGGCTGCAAAATTGACTAAGGCGTCGTCAAGCCTTTGAGGTGCTCTTGATCGTTTGCCTTGAGGATAGTAAAAGCTGTTTCACTAGTTTGTTCAAGGATGTACAAACAGAGGTTGTTGTGCTCGTACTGATCCATTTTTTTTAGTTCCGTCTGGCAAAGGATACTCAAAAAAATGCGCATCGCCCTTCCGTGCATACATACCAAAAGAGTTTTTGTCGTATCCTTCAGGAGGATATCCAAGGCTCGGGTTAATCGTGCAGCCACTTGATTGGGACTTTCTCCACCAGCAATGGCGTAGTCCAGATTTCCCAATTGCCATTGGTGTAGCATAAATTGGTAGTACTGTCCCTCTTCCGGGGTCATGGGGGTACCTTCAAAATCCCCCCAAGAAATTTCATTTAATTCAGGAAGCATGCACGTAGGAAGCCCTAAATCTATAAATCCTTGAATAGATTGTCGGGTACGAAGTAGCGCCGAATGGTAGACCCTATCGAAGGGAACCGATCGGTAGGTACGGAAAAAAGCTTCGGCTTGGGCCCGCCCCGTGGCATTGATTGGGGCATCTATTCCACTGCCTTGCACTACCCCTTGTAAATTGTAGTCTGTTTGTCCATGGCGGACGAGGTATATTTTTTTTCGGTCCAAGTTTCTTTACTTTTGTACAACCCAAATAAACTTCATTTACCTGATATTTTCATGGTTTTTCTTACCCTCCCTTCACTAGAACAGCTCAACTCCGTACGAAGAGCTTCCATGGTAGATCACCTAGGAATTGAGTTTACCGGTATAGGAATAGATTACCTAGAGGCCACTCTACCTGTAGATGCTAGAACTATACAGCCCATGGGTGTGTTGCATGGAGGAGCTAATGTGGTATTGGCCGAAACCTTGGGCTCCGTGGCTGCGTCCTTGACCATAGATCTAGAGAAACAGTACTGCGTAGGGTTGGAGATCAATGCCAATCACCTCAAATCGGTCAAAGAAGGAAGAGTCAAAGGAACCGCAAGGCCTTTGCATGTAGGAAGGTCTACCCAGGTTTGGGAAATACAAATTGTGAATGAAGCTGGTCAACTTTGTTGTGTCAGCAGAATTACCATGGCAATTCTGGATAAAAAATGAATCTCGCTCAAGAAGGTAAAGCCATTTCCTTAGAAGATAGTCTGGACATGATCTTGCACCAAGGCCTTGCTTCGGGACGAGCTTTTGCCCTCTGGAGAAAACCCAATTCGCGTACCCTTCACTTTATCTTAGACGACAGGCAAGTCAGCAACCGAGTGGATTTATCCTTAGAAAATTTGGGGCCTGGATTTATTGTCCATCCTTTTGCGGACCAAGATGATAGAAAAGCCTATTTTATTCATGCGGACCAACACCTTTCCTTTTCCCTAGATGAGTCTTTTTGTGCAGAAGACCTGCCTGATGAGGTGACTTCCCTTTCGGTTTCGCTTTCCCAAAAAGCACGTAAGGCTGCAATAGCACAACTTTTGGACCAGCAACTTCAAGAACTCAAAGAGAAAAGCCTTCCTAGGGAAGATAAGGTAAATTTTATTCGCTTGGTAAAGCTCGGGATACACGCCATCTCACAAGGAAGTTTAGAAAAAATTGTGCCTGCACGAACCAAAACGCTTCCCTTACCGGAGTTTTTCGACTTAGGAAAAACCCTTAGCCAACTCCTTCAAACCTATCCTTTTTCTTTTATCCATTTTTTTCATTTGCCTAGGATCGGTACCTGGCTGGGCGCAAGTCCTGAAAGTTTGATTGAAACTCGGGGGGATTATTTTTATACCATGTCGGTGGCAGGCACCCAAGCGGCCCAAGGAGATAATCCCTTGAAATCGGCGGCATGGACACAAAAAGAAATTGAAGAACAAGCCTTGGTGAGTCGATACATTGTGGATTGCTTTAAAACCATACGCTTGCGGGAATACGAAGAGCAGGGTCCTCGAACCATTCTCGCTGGCAACTTGCTTCACTTGCGTTCGGATTTCAAAGTGAATACCAAAACCACGGGATTTTCCAATTTGGGTAGCGTCATGCTAGCCCTACTTCATCCTACCTCAGCGGTATGCGGGATGCCAAGAAATGCAGCCCAAGCTTTTTTGAAGGCAGAGGAAGGATTTGATAGAAGTTTTTATGCCGGTTTTTTAGGTCCGGTACATATAGAAAATGAAACCTGCCTTTACGTCAACCTTCGCACGGCCAGTCTTCACCCAAAGCAGGCCATCTTGTACGCAGGAGCGGGCGTCACGGCCGATTCGGATCCTGAAAAAGAATGGGAAGAAACCGAATTGAAATGCAAAATCATCGGTAAGTTTATACAAAATCCAGACGCTTGATTCTCCAACCCATCCTCGATTTGGTAGCCATTTGCGCTGCACAGGGCATTCGAAAGGTTATCCTTTCCCCAGGCTCCCGTTGTGCTCCCCTGACCTTGGCCTTTGCCCGCCATCCGGAGATGGAAGTACGGACGATCTCAGACGAACGCTCCGCTGCATTTATCGCTTTGGGCATGGCCCAGTTATTGAAGCAGCCCGTGGTCCTGGTCTGCACCTCTGGATCTGCCGTACTCAACTACTTTCCTGGACTAGCCGAAGCCTTTTTTCAACAAATTCCGCTGCTGGTACTTACTGCCGACCGACCTCCCGAATGGGTGGACCAATGGGATGGGCAAACCATTTTTCAAGAGGAAGTCTATGGCAAGCACGTGAAAAAAAGTTTCCGTTTCCCAGATTCGTTTATTCATGCGGATCAACTACACCATTCCCATAGAATAGTAAATGAAGCCATCCATCTAGCTAGGCAATTCCCTTCTGGACCAGTACATATCAATATTCCTCTGAGGGAGCCTTTTTACCCTGAAGAAGGGGAAGTTTTTCATTATCCCTCCCCTGCCCCAATAGTTAAAGTGGTTCCTTCAGTGCATCAACTAAGTAAGGCTTCTCTTGATAGGCTAAAAGAGGAGTTGCGGGGATTTCACCGCCTCCTGATTGTACCAGGACAACAAGAGGGTAATCCTGAACTACTAGCAGTGATCGAGCGCTTGGCGGCGCAAAATCAAGCGGTAGTGGTGGCAGATGGCTTGTCCAACTTACAAGGAGAAGGAACCATCACCCTACACGACCATTGGTTGGGTCTAGAGGAACTTCATCCAGCACTTGTTCCAGACTTGGTAATCAGTTTTGGCAAATCCATTATTTCCAAGTCTCTTAAGCTTTTCCTTAGAAAGCAAAACATCTCCCATTGGCACATTCAACCCGATCACCAAGCCAAGGACACCTATTCTCACCTCACGCAAATTTTTGGATCAGAACCTCTACCCTTTTTGCTTTGGCTGGAAGGACAGCTGCCAAGTCAATCTTCAGGCTATGTGGAAGGCTGGAGACATTTAGAAAATCGAATAGCCCAAGGCTTGCCCAAGGCCTTGGAGGACGCTGGCTTTGGAGAGTACCTAGCGGTAAAAAAAGTGCTAGATTCCTTGCCAGAAAAAAGTCTGCTTCAGGTAGCCAATTCCATGCCGATTCGCTACGTGAATTTCTTGGGTCGAAGGAAACAGGAACTCTTCTGCAATAGGGGAACGAGTGGCATAGACGGGAGCAACAGCACCGCGGTGGGAGCCAGCTGGGTATCCGAGGTCCCTGTTCTCCTCCTTACCGGGGACATGGCCTTTTTCTACGATAGAAATGCCTTTTGGCACAAGTATCCCATCCCTAATCTAAGGATCGTTTTGCTCAACAACCACGCAGGGGGAATCTTTCGATTGATCGAGGGACCGTCCAAACAGCCCGAGCTGGAAGAGTTTTTTGAAACCCAGCAGGCCTTAAATGCAAGCCATTTGGCTTCAGAATATGGATTTGAGTACGTCTTGGTAAATAGTTCCCAAGGATTGGATCAGGCACTTGCTACCTTTTTTGAAGCGAGTGCAGTTCCAAAAATTTTAGAAATTGAGAGTCAAAGTCAGCACAATGCAGCGATACTTAAGCAAGTAAAAGCAAAGTTGAGGTCTTTGCTTTGACCTTGGCACGGTAGAAGTCTTAACTAATAGGAAAAAAAGCCTATGAAAATATTTCGATACGGAGAAGATCAGTTGACCGCATCCCTTGCGCTAGGTTTGGCAAGAAAAGAGATTCGGGGCGTATTGAGTCCAGCCGTCATCCAAAAGGTGCAAGCCTCGGCAGAAGCAGTAGCTAGCATTGCCTCCGGAGAAGAGGTGGTTTACGGAATCAATACGGGGTTTGGTCCCTTATGTACGAGCAAAATTTCTGCGTCAGATACGCAGATTTTACAAGAAAACCTCCTTAAAAGCCATGCTGTGGGGGTGGGAGAACCCGTAGAGGAAGAGATCGCCTTATTGATGTTGGTACTCAAGGGACATGCCCTTGCCCAAGGGTATTCGGGGGTTCGATTAGAGACTTTGAAGCGAATTTTATGGATGATGGAAGCGGAAATCGTGCCCGTAGTTCCTTCTCAGGGATCTGTTGGTGCTTCTGGGGATTTGGCTCCCCTCTCCCATTTATTTTTGCCACTCATCGGGGAAGGGAAAGTAAGCTACCAGGGGGAAGTACATCCCGCTGGCCAGGTGCTCAAGCACATGGGAAAAGCACCTTTGACCCTAGGACCAAAAGAGGGGCTTGCCCTGATCAACGGCACCCAGTTTATGGCAGCTCATGGAATCAAGGTGGTGGAGCGCCTGCATGGCTTGTTGAGCCAGGCTTCCTTGACGGGAGCTTTGATGGTGGAAGGCTTGTTGGGCTCCATTGCCCCCTTTGCGCCAGAACTTCATCAGCTTCGCCCCTATGTGGGAAATCTTCACGTCGCTAAGACCCTCCACCTGTTGTTGAAAGACTCGGAGATTGTAGCTTCCCATGCCAACTGTTCTCGTGTCCAGGACCCCTATTCCCTGCGTTGCATGCCGCAAGTACATGGGGCAAGTTGGAACGCCTACC
>VGMU01000059.1 GCA_016866385.1 Bacteroidota bacterium | reverse complement strand
GGGAGCACAGCTCTTGGTAACTGGGTACCAAATTATTGGACAAGATTTGGTATTTCCAGAAAATGTACAACAGCTAAACTACATCCGAGACGTCAAAGATCTCTTGGAAGAATTAGAGCCTGTCTATCAAGAGATATAGTTAAACAAAATTTATTTTTTATTAAACAAAGGCACTGAATCAAAAAAGTGCCTTTGTTTATTATAAAAGCCATTTTTTAAATTTGAATTACTATTCATTTATTTTTTGTTTAACTTTTTTAAAATAAAACTCAACAATTTATTTGGATTTTGTTTAATTGTTCCTAAATTTGATTAAACAAAATCTAAGCGCCATGACTACTTTAGAATTTAGTTATTCCCTTCAGAAGCTTTCCAGCTCTTTAAAGCCCTTTGCGATGAAGTTGACCCGTGATGTAGACGATGCGAATGACCTTCTTCAGGATACTATGGTAAAAGCCTTCACCAACAAGGATAAATTTACAGAAGGCACAAATCTTAAAGCCTGGTTGTATACCATCATGAAGAACACCTTCATTACCAATTACCAGCGCATGGTTCGCAGAGGTACATTTGTAGATACAACCGACAACTTACATTTCATCAACTCTAGCGATGCATTAATTGACAATGGAGTTTTTGGTAACTTTACCATGGATGACATTCAAGCAGCCATTGATAAATTAGAAGAGGTGTATCGCGTGCCCTTTATGATGCATTTTAGAGGGTTCAAATACCACGAAATAGCCGATAAACTTCAGATTCCTATTGGAACTGTAAAAAATAGAATTCATATTGCCCGAAAACTGTTGAAAGAGGACTTGATGGTATACAAGCACAAAAATTAACTTTATGTCAACATCACATGTGGTAGTCATTGGTTCCGGATTTGCTGGAATCTCCGCAGCTACCCACTTGGCGGCAAAAGGCAACTGCACAGTAACTCTAGTAGAAAAAAATAATTCCCCTGGTGGAAGAGCGAGAAAGTTCGAGCACCAGGGGTTTGTTTTTGATATGGGCCCCAGCTGGTATTGGATGCCAGATGTCTTCGAAAGGTATTTTGCCCATTTTGGAAAAAAGCCATCCGATTACTACGAATTGTTACGCTTAGACCCCTCCTATGCCGTAGTGTATGGAAAAGACGATGTCCTGGATATACCCGCAGACTTAGGAGCGTTTCGGTCTATGCTGGATTCCCTAGAACCTGGGGCTGGCAAAAACTTGGATAAATTTTTGGCTCAAGCCAAATACAAATACGAGGTAGGAATACACGACTTGGTTCACCGTCCTAGCAGGTCCTTATTTGAGTTTACCTCACCCCGTCTGCTTTTGGATATGATCCGCATGGATATATTTCAATCCATGGCCAAGCACGTACGTAGCTATTTTTCGAATGAAAAAATCATCCGATTGATGGAATTTCCGGTCTTGTTTTTAGGAGAAACAGCCCAAAATATCCCTGCGCTTTACAGCTTGATGAACTATGCCGACATTGCCTTAGGTACCTGGTATCCTAAAAAGGGGATGCATGAAATCATCAAAGGGATGGTTTCCTTAGCAGAGGAAAAAGGGGTAAAATTTCGCTACCAAGCTGAAGTCAGCCAGCTCTTGATAGAAAATGGGAAGGCCACAGGAGTGCAACTCAGTACTGGGGAAATCCTTACGGCTGACATCGTGGTGGCGGGAGCAGATTATCATCATGTAGATCAGAAGCTCTTAGAGCCCCCGTACCGCAATTACTCGGCTGCTTATTGGGACAAGAGGGTCTTGGCTCCCTCCAGTTTGTTATTTTATCTAGGTATCAACAAACGACTTTCTAACCTTAGGCACCACAATTTATTTTTCGATGAGCCTTTAGGGCCTCATGCGGACGCCATCTACACTCGCCCAAGATGGCCTGAAAAACCCTTATTTTATGCTTCTGTTCCATCCATCACGGATCCCACAGTTGCCCCCAAAGGCATGGAAAATATGTTTTTGCTTGTTCCCCTAGCCCCTGATTTAGAAGATTCAGAAGACATGAGGGAAACCTACTATCACCTGATCATGGACAGGTTGGAAAAAATCACTGGTCAGGAGATTCGCTCCCATGTGGTCTACAAAAGATCATATGCGCACCAAGATTTCAAGTCAGATTACCATGCCTTCAAAGGAAATGCATACGGTTTGGCCAACACGCTCATGCAAACGGCCATTTTGAAACCCAGTTTGAAAAATAAAAAGGTAAGCAACCTGTACTATACGGGTCAATTGACCGTACCCGGCCCTGGGGTCCCGCCCTCCCTGATTTCAGGCCATGTAGTGGCAAAAGAAGTGATGAAAGAAAACAATTTGTAAACAAAAAGGTATATTACCTGTATGAATGCACAATTACTTTTTGACCAAACCACCTTTGAGTGCAGCAAGTTGATCACCCAACGGTACAGCACGAGCTTTACTTTGGGAATTAAAACCTTAGCTAAAAATTTTCATCTTCCCATTTATGCCATTTATGGCTTTGTTCGCTATGCCGATGAAATCGTAGATACCTTTCACGATCAGGACAAAAAAGCCCTACTAGATCGATTTAAAAAAGATACTTACGAAGCCATTGAAGCTAGAATTTCACTTAATCCAGTTCTACATGCTTTCCAACTCATCGTCAATCAATACCGCATAGATCAGGAGTTGATTGAAGCCTTTTTGCATTCTATGGAGATGGATTTGGATTTCAAAACTTACAATGATTCCAAGTACCAGGAATATATTTACGGCTCAGCCGAAGTCGTGGGGCTTATGTGTTTGAGGGTCTTTTGCCAAGGGGATGAAGCCGAATACCAAAGACTGAAAGACCCCGCTTGCAAATTGGGGTCGGCTTTTCAAAAAGTAAATTTTCTTAGAGACCTCAAAAGTGATTTTGAAGAACGAGGAAGGGTGTATTTTCCTGGGGTAGACTTCAATCGCTTCAATACTGCGGTCAAAAAAGCCATAGAAGAAGATATCCAAAAAGACTTTGACGACTCCCTCGTAGGAATTGCAGGTCTGCCGCAAGGAGCAAAACTTGGGGTAAAGCTGGCTTACCTCTACTACCAAAAGCTGTTCGATAAGATCAAAAAGCTCCCTCCAGAAACGATAACACAGCAGCGGGTGCGCATTCCCAACGCACGAAAGCTAAGCCTTCTTTTTGGCAGCTATGTGGAAAACAAACTCGGCTTCTCCTAATGGAAAAGTACCTCTACCTCGGCGTGCTGATCTTTGCCCTCAGCTATCCTCTAGCCCAATCCTTCGAGCATAGGATTCGCTACGTTTCCCAATGGAAATTCCTCTTTCCTGGCATGGGGCTGACCGCTACCTTTTTTATCCTTTGGGACGTGTGGTTTACCCATTTGGGGGTCTGGGAATTCAATTCTACCTACGTACTGGGCATATTTTGGCTGGGACTTCCCCTCGAAGAATGGCTGTTCTTTTTCATCGTCCCTTTTTCATCGGTATTTATATACGAGGTATTGATTTACTTTTTCCCAAAAGATTACTTCTTATCCTTCGGAAAAAGCTTCGTCTGGATCCTAGTGCCTTTCCTGCTCCTCATGGCTGTGCTCCACCTGGACAAGTGGTATACCTCGGTCAATTTCTTTGTAGGTGCGTGTACCCTGGCCATTCACTACTTTGTATTCAAAGAAAAGTACTTGGGGCGCTTTATTTTCGCTTACTTAGTCCACCTCATTCCACTTATGATATGCAATGGGATCCTTACCGGGGGACTCACCGATGAACCTGTGGTTATTTACAACAATACTGAAAATCTTGGCATTCGAATTTGGACCGTACCCATAGAAGATTTGGTGTATTCCATGATCTTATTTTTAATGAACATTAGTTTCCTGGAGCGATTTAGATCTACCAAACAATTTGACTTAAAAGCAGTTAAATAATCGATGAAAGGCCTAAAAGTTCATATTGACGATCATTCAGGATTTTGTTTTGGGGTTGTTTACGCCATCGAAATGGCAGAAGAAATCCTTGACGAGCAAGGGTACCTGTACTGCTTGGGAGATATTGTACACAATGACGAAGAGGTAAATCGACTTACCCGAAAGGGATTGAAGATCATCGATCACGGTGACTTGCATGGCTTAAAAGATGAAAAAGTTCTAATTCGAGCTCATGGCGAGCCTCCTTCCACATATGAATTGGCTATAAAAAACAACCTCACCTTGATCGATGCAAGCTGTCCAGTTGTCTTAAAGCTTCAAAATAGAATTAAGAATTCTTTCGATAAGGATGAAAATATCTATATCTATGGAAAACACGGGCACGCGGAAGTTATTGGACTGCTAGGACAAACCAACAACAAGGCGATAGTTTTTCAGGACATTTCAGAACTTGACCTTCCCAATCTTCCAAAAAATCTTACCCTCTATAGTCAAACCACCAAAAGCACCGATAACTTTTACGAGATCAACCGAATCTTACACGAAAATGGTATTTCTGTAAATTCAAACGATACTATCTGTAGACAGGTATCCAATCGAGACAAAGAGCTTAGGGATTTTGCAGACAAGTTTGATAAAATCATCTTTGTAAGTGGAACAAAATCCTCCAATGGGAAGGTCTTGTACAACGTATGCAAAGAAAAAAATCCCCAAACTTATTTTGTCTCCAATCCCGATCAAATCGAAGAATCCTGGTTTGAACATGGGAATTCCGTGGGAATTTGTGGGGCTACTTCCACTCCCATGTGGCTCATGGAGCATGTTAAAGAGCGAATCCTAACTTTTTGATTGGCATTTCATGAATCATTTTAGCCCTTCACCCTCCCTAGGAACCAAGGGATTGCTTATCGCATGGGGAATCATTCTGTGCTGGTCTATTTCTATGGCTTTTTTGCTCACCTGGGAATTCTCTTGGGACAATCCCCTGACTTATTTGGGTATACTTTTGCAAACCCACCTGTACACAGGATTATTTATCACTGCCCACGACGCCATGCATGGGGTAGTCTCTACAAATAAAAAAATTAATCATTTTACCGGATGGGTTGCTGCCCTCCTCTTCTCCTACAATTTCTACTGGAAGTTGTTTTCCAAGCACCACGAGCATCACCGACATGTGGCTACCGATAAGGACCCCGACTACCATCCTTCGGGAAATTTTTTCATTTGGTACGGGAGTTTTATCCTTCAGTACCTCAACCTTTGGCAGTTTTTACTCATGGCGATCACCTACAACCTATTGAAGTTGGTACTCCCCATGGAAAATTTGATTGTATTTTGGATGCTCCCGGCTGGGCTTTCCACCTTGCAATTGTTCTTCTTCGGTACCTTTCTCCCTCACAAGGGAGAGCAACACAACCTGCATCATTCTAGGTCTCAAACCAAAAACCACCTTTGGGCTTTTGTGAGTTGCTATTTTTTCGGCTACCACTACGAGCACCACGACTCTCCTGCTACCCCTTGGTGGAGGTTATGGAGAGAAAAAGAAAAACAAGCAGGATAATTCTTTATTGCTTTACCTATCTACAGCCAACTATTCCTTTATGCGCCACTTTATTTTCACTTGCCTTTTTCTCAGCCTTTCCCTAAGCGGATTTGGACAAGGAATAATCCGTGGAAAAATCACCAATTCCATCAATAACCAACCTGTAGCTTTTGCCAATGTACTATTGCTCAATACAAACTTAGGTGCAATCAGTGATGCAGAGGGCAATTATGAAATCAGCAATGTTCCAGTAGGTCTTTACAATGTGAGGGTTAGCTTTGTGGGCTACAAATCGAGCACAGCCTACGAAATCCAAGTGACCCTGGCTAGAGCCGTGCAATTGGACTTTAGTCTCATTGAAGAGGCAGAGGAACTCTCCGAAGTAGTCGTCAGTAGTGAGTTTACTCGCTCGGAAGAAACCCCCTTGTCGGTAAGGAAGCTGAACACCAATGAGATCGAAAGGTATCCAGGTGGAAATAGGGACATTTCTAAAGTCATTCAGTCCCTTCCTGGTGTGGCAAGTACTCCTAGTTTTAGAAATGACATTTTGATTCGAGGAGGAGCGCCTAATGAAAATCGCTTTTTTGTAGACGAAATCGAGGTACCCGTGATCAACCATTTTTCTACCCAAGGATCTTCAGGAGGTCCCGTAGGCATGATAAATGTAAACCTGATCAAAAGCGTAGACTTGATCACAGGTGGATTTCCTGCCAATAGAATGAATGGCTTGAGTTCCTTTTTTGAAATTCAACTCAAAGAAGGACGAAGAGATCGTATGGCTACGCAACTTACGCTAGGCGCCTCCGAACTCACCCTGTCCAACGAGGGTCCTTTGTCTCCCAAGACTACCTACTCCTTGTCGGCCCGAAGATCTTACCTACAAGGACTATTTCGCTTGCTCCAACTTCCCTTTCTTCCCACCTTCAATGATTTTCAGCTAAAAACCACCACCAAAATCAACGATAAAACCGAATTGACCATCCTTGGACTCGGGGCCATAGATCAATTCGCCCTGAATGAGGATGTTCCTGAGGAGGAAACTCAAGAAGAAAAAGAAGATAGACTGTACTTATTAGGCGTCCTCGCCGTACAATCTCAATGGAATTATACCACAGGGGCTAAACTTAAGCGATTCAGAGAAAATGGATACTGGACCTTTGTACTCAGCCGCAACATGCTCAACAACCAATCCATAAAGTATGCGGGCAACGATGAAAGTAATCCAAAAAATCTACTTTTTGACTACCGCTCCCAAGAATCTGAAAATAAATTAAGAGCAGAAAATAGCGTTTTTGGAAAAGGATACACCCTAAAGTACGGGGTAAATTTAGAGTATGCCCGGTACCTGATTGATAATTACGATAGAGCAGTCCTCTCACAATCGGGAGGATTAGTAGACATTTCGGCCGTATCAAACTATACCAGTTATGGGGCTTTTGTTTCAGGCAGTAGAAATGGGTTAGGCGACCGCCTTTTACTTTCGGGGGGAATAAGAATGGACGGTTCTAACTTCGCAAGCACGGCTTCCAATCCATTTAAGCAATTGAGCCCTAGGCTTTCCCTTTCTTACCAGCTACAGCCTAACCTGTTTGTTACTGCCAATGCAGGGGTATACTACCAAAGACCTGCTTATACCATCCTTGGATTCCAAAACAACCTGGGCGAATATGTCAACCAAGAAAACTACGTGAGATTTATTCGAAACGCACAATTGATTGGAGGTTTAGAATACCTAAGGCCCGAAAAAGCAAGGAGATTTACCCTGGAGGCATTTTACAAACGCTACAGCAATTATCCCAGCTCCATTCGAAACGGAATCTCCTTAGCCAACTTAGGTGCAGATTTTGGAGCGATAGGAAATGAACCCGTCTTGTCCAATTCTACAGGAAGAGCTTATGGAATAGAATTTCTTGCCCAACAACGTCTTTTCCGAAATTTTTATGGAATTGCATCCATGACCTTGGTACGAAGCGAATTTACCAACCCAAATTCAGAGGGAATGATCCCCTCCTCCTGGGATAACCGAATTATCCTGAGCATGACAGCTGGCAAGCGCTTTTCAAATAATTGGGAATTAGGAGGACGTTGGAGATATCTGGGTGGCAATCCCTATACCCCAACAGACCTAAATGCATCTAGCTTAAGGTCCAACTGGGACCTTCGGAATACTGCCATTTTGGATTTTTCTAGAATAAATGGGGCAAGGCTAAATCCTTACCACCAGCTCGATATCCGATTAGACAAAAAGTATTTTTACGAAAAGTGGACTCTGAATTGGTACTTGGATGTGCAAAATGCATACAATTTCCAAGCTACTCAGCCCCCTTTAATTCTTCCCATAAGGGACGCACAAGGCGACATTGCCATAGACCCTAAAGACCCCAGCCGCTACCAACTAAGGAATTTAGCAAATCCAGCTGGCACCATTTTGCCCACTATAGGACTCATCGTAGAATTTTAAGCATGTCAACGGCTGACAGACGACCGTCCACAGCCGATTGAAATGAAATCAAATTTTATTTTCTTCCTTTACTGATAAAAAAGGGGATAATCAACTAAGGAAACAAAAAACCCTGTTTGAAGGCAGGGTTTTTTGTATTTCATCCGTGTTAGTTTAACCTCCAGCGTACGTTGAGTCCAAATCCGGCCCTAAATTCGGTCACCTCCACCAAAAATAAGTAAGGTCTAAAATCAAATCCTACCGTAATCGGTACCTCTGAGAACGCATATTCTAGTCCTGCCTCTCCTGCGCCTCCAAATCTAAAATCATTGGCCAAATACACCGATGGGCCAAAGCCTGCATACCATTTGAGGTCGGTATCCGGAATGTCATCGTAAATGGGGTTCCAAAGGGCATCTACCCCTAGGCCAGTAGACCCAAAACTCACGTTGCCATGTACTCTACTGAATTCTCCCGTAGAGAAAATGCCGTCCAAGGCCACGTTATTGCCATTGATGTGCCCAAATCTAAGTCCAAGTTCCTGCGCTTGAGCGCTAATCGCGCTGAAAAATACGCAAGCAATAATGAAGGGAAGTAGTGTTCTTTTTTGCATAGTTGGTTAAAGAAAAATTTTCATTCTTATACCAGCGAAAATTAAGCCAAACCTCACCTAAGAAGAAGCTATTTTTTGCTTTCCTAAACGGATTACTTCCCTAACCAAAAGGTCCATGTCCTCCATGCGGGTGCGTTGATTCACATTGGCTACTCGAAGGGTATATTTTCCATCCAAAATCGTAGAACTCGGGGAGGCGATTCCTTCCTCCTGAAGGGAAACTAAAATTTCTCTATTCAACTCCCTAAGGGCTGCTTCTTCCCATCCCGAAACCACCATACGAAAACAGGTAATACTCATCGATACCGGAGCAGTCAACTCCAATTGGGGACTTTTACGAACAAGTTCTGCCAAATATGCTGCTTGCATATTGTTTTGAGTAATCATGCTGGCATACTTCTCCCTCCCATGTTCTTTGAGAGACATCCATACCTTTAGCGCCTTGAATCCTCGAGAAAGTTCAAATCCATAATTGGAAATAGAGTCTAGACCACCAGAAAGCCCTCTTTTTTCTTGCAAGAGATAATTAGGGGTAAGTGCAAAGGCATCCCGATGCTTTTTTTGATCTCGAATAAGGGTACAGCCCACCTCATAGGGCACATACAGCCACTTGTGCAAGTCAAAGGCCAAGCTATCTGCTTCCTCCATTGCTCGCAAGGCATCAGCATAGATCGGATCAAGTTTGGCCAAAGCCCCATAGGCGCCATCCACATGGAACCAGAGTCCAAATTCTTTGGAAATTTCCAGCAGCTCCTCCATGGGGTCAATGGCCCCCGTATTCACCGTGCCAGCAGTGCCTACCAGGCAAAAGGGCAGAAAGCCTGCTTGAAGGTCGGCCTGGATTTGAGTTCGCAAGGCAGTGGTGTCCAGCTGGAATTGTTCATTCACTTGGATTTTTCGAACCCCTTCGCTTCCCAAACCAATAATTTCGGCTGCTTTTAGAATGCAGGAATGCGTTTCTACCGAGCAGTAAATCAACAGTTGGGAGGAAGCCGCCTTGAGTCCTCTTTGTCGGATCTTTTCTTCTCCAAAGGAATTTCTCGCCACAGTCAAGGCGGTGATATTAGCCATAGAGCCTCCGCTAACCAGGATTCCAGAGGCTTCAGAAGGGAAGTTCATCAATTCCTTACACCAATTGACCACCTGCCGATCTACATACATCGCAGAGTGTTCGCCAATAGCAGTATTGGGATTCATTCCTGAAGCCAGCAAGTCTGCAAAAGAACCTAAAGGGGTCCCCGTACCCT
This sequence comes from Bacteroidota bacterium, assembly GCA_016866385.1. Classification (GTDB taxonomy): domain Bacteria; phylum Bacteroidota; class Bacteroidia; order Cytophagales; family Cyclobacteriaceae; genus Algoriphagus. The sequence continues at coordinate 2,348 of VGMU01000059.1, read as the reverse complement.
GTATCCAAGCAAAAAATCGAGGATGCACATTCCCCTTATTGTATGGAAAAATGTATTTTTTAAAATCTTGGTATACTTCCTCAGGGGATTGGCCTTTTTCTGGAAGGGGTTGATCCAAAAAAGCTTTCACTTCCTCAGGGATAGGTTTCCAAATTTTTTCATCTCGAATTCCCTGCCAATAGTCTATCAGATCATCCACCATTTGGTGGCCAAGCTTTCTCATGGACTCCCAATCTTGAGGGTCAAGCGTTTGTTCAGAAGAAGAGTGGGGTAGGTCCATAGGTTATGCGTGCAGGAGGTAAGGTCCAGAAAAAGGAATTATTTCTTAAAAATAAAATATACCGCAAGAACTAAGAATACCCCACCAATCAAGTGATTTAGTTTGAAGGTTTCTGTTTTAAATACTAACAAAGAAAATCCTAAAAACACCAACAAGGTAATTACTTCTTGTATGACCTTGAGCTCCACCAAGGAAAAAGGACCTCCATTGGCAGAATAACCTATTCTATTGGCAGGCACTTGAAATAGGTATTCAAACAAGGCTATCCCCCAACTAATTAAAATAATAGACAATACTCCCAATTTGCTAAACCACTTCCATTCCGCAAATTTCAAATGGCCATACCAGGCCAAAGTCATGAAGGAATTGGAGAGGACAAGCAGTGCAATGGTCAGGAAAGCTTTCATAGGGATTTGGGGTAAGGAAATTGGGACTAAAGTTCAATTAAATTATCAGGCTTAGGCCTGAAAACAATCCATATTAATAGGATAAAAACAGAAGTTTATGAAAATAATCCAACTCCTATCTAGTTTCAAAAAAGTAGGGAATACATCTCTTCCAACTTACTTACTTGGATGATTTGGATTTTAAACTTGCTTAGGTCCAATCCTTTGACTGCATACTTGGAAACCATGATCTTTTTAAAGCCAAGTTTTTCAGCTTCAGCCATACGGTTTTCTATGCGAGACACTGCTCGTATTTCCCCTCCTAAGCCCACCTCGCCGGCGAAGCAAATATGCTCCGAAACGGGTATATCTTCGTAACTAGAAATCAAGGAGGCACACACAGCCAAGTCCAAGCCTGGATCATCCACGCGAAGACCTCCTGCCACATTCAAAAAGACGTCTTGCTGTCCTAGGCGCATGCCTCCACGCTTTTCCAACACCGCCAAAAGCATGTTGAGTCGCTTAGCATCGTGTCCCGTACTGCTTCGCTGCGGAGTACCATAAGTAGCAGGACTCACTAGGGACTGAATCTCTATCAGTAAGGGGCGGTTGCCCTCCAGCATCGCGCCGATGGCCACTCCATTGAGCACTTCTTCCCGCTGGGTCAATAAGATTTCGGAAGGATTATAGACCGCACGCAAGCCCTCGGCTCGCATTTCATAGATCCCCAACTCATGCGTAGAACCAAATCGGTTTTTGGAGGTGCGCAGGATGCGGTAGGTCAAGTGCCGGTCTCCTTCAAACTGCAGCACGGTATCCACCATATGTTCCAAAACTTTTGGTCCAGCAATGGCCCCGTCTTTGGTGATGTGGCCAATCAAAAATACAGGCGTGCCTGTTTCCTTAGCAAATTTCATCAGCTCTGCGGTGCATTCCCGCACTTGGGATACCGATCCAGCAGCTGATTCTACCAGCTGGCTGTGTAGGGTTTGGATGGAATCGATGACCAAAAAATCTGGATTTAAGACCTCAATCTGTTGAAAAATTTGTTGGGTATTTGTTTCAGAAAGCACGTAGCATTCAGGGTTTTTGGCAGCCATCCTATCCGCGCGCATCTTAAGTTGGGCTTCACTTTCCTCACCGGAGACGTAGAGCCCTTTCTTCCCTTTCAGAGACAAAGCGATTTGCAACATGAGCGTGGATTTGCCAATACCTGGCTCGCCCCCGATGAGTACAAGAGAACCAACCACGATTCCCCCACCCAGTACCCGGTCTAGTTCTGGGTCAGAGGTAACCCAGCGGGGCTGCTCCTGGTGGTTGACCTCAGAAATTTTTCTAGGAGCACTGGCTTTTTTCAGCCCTGAGCCCTGTGGCTTCCAACTTCCTTTACCTGGTTCTTCTTTTTGGATAATCTCTTCTACATAGGTGTTCCATTCCCCGCAAGCAGGGCATTTGCCAGTCCACTTCGGGCTCTGGGCCCCACAATTCTGACAGAAAAAGGTGGTTTTTACTTTAGCCAATGGAATGTAGTTTAAGGGGTGAATGGTTGTACAAGGTACAAAGTACCAAGTACAAAGTATTTTCTAAATGAACGTTCTATTTAAAAAGAAAAAGACCATTTGTTAATCAAAAACAAAATTAACATCTCTCAGGAAAACCCTACTTGGTACCTTGTACTTGGT
>VGMU01000058.1 GCA_016866385.1 Bacteroidota bacterium | reverse complement strand
GGTCATTCGCATCGTCTACATCACGGGTCAACTTCATCGCAAAGGGCTTTAAAGAGCTGGAAAGCTTCTGAAGGGAATAACTAAATTCTAAAGTAGTCATGGCGCTTAGATTTTGTTTAATCAAATCTAGGAACAATTAAACAAAATCCAAATAAATTGTTGAGTTTTATTTTAAAAAAGTTAAACAAAAAATAAATGAATAGTAATTCAAATTTAAAAAATGGCTTTTATAATAAACAAAGGCACTTTTTTGATTCAGTGCCTTTGTTTAATAAAAAATAAATTTTGTTTAACTATATCTCTTGGTAGACAGGCTCTAATTCTTCCAAGAGATCTTTGACGTCTCGGATGTAGTTTAGCTGTTGTACATTTTCTGGAAATACCAAATCTTGTCCAATAATTTGGTACCCAGTTACCAAGAGCTGTGCTCCCGAAAAGCGTTCTGAAAGGGCAGAAACGTATTCTTGTACGTATTCTGAAGAGGGGGAAGTGGTCACTACAGTCAACAAAAACTCCGGTTGATGAAGTTTGTACACGGAGAGCAAATCATCGTTTGGGGTACTTTGACCTAAATAAACGACCTTATGGCCTTTGGATTTGATCAGGTAGCTTGCGAATAGAAGGGATATTTCGTGCAGTTCTCCTTCGGGCAGGAATAGCAAGAATTTCTTACCCCCACGTTGAGATAGCTGGCCGTCTATGGCTACGATCAATTTTTGACGCACCAGGTTGGAGATAAAATGTTCTTGTGCAGGGGTGATCGCTCCCGTCTGCCACAGTACCCCAATCTTGGACATGAAAGGGTAGATGATGTTGAGCATGGTCTGCTCAAAACCTAGTTTTAATATATTGGTGCTTAAAATTTTATCAAAACGCTCTTCATCCATTTCAATCATGCAAATGGTTAAGGCATGAATTTGGTCGTCGTGCGTCAGTGACCTTTCGGTAAGCTTCATTACTTCCTCTCTTACTTCATGGGAAGACATGGAGGCTATTTTGCTGATTTTGATGCCGTTGTCATTGAGTAAGGCAACGTTTAAAATCAACTTCAGGTCGTCATCGTCGTAGAAGCGGATGTTGGTATCCGTACGTTTGGGTTGAAGCAAATTGTATCGCTGTTCCCAAATTCTCAGGGTATGGGCCTTGATGCCCGAGAGTTGCTCTAAATCTTTGATGGAATACGTGCTCACTTTTCCTCCTCTTTAAAGAATTTTTTGGGGACTATAAACAAACCAAAAGAAACGGCATCATCCTTTTGATTGGTCTTGTGATGGGCTTGGTGTGCCTTATAGATTCCTTTCAAAAAAGGATTGGAGGGCCTACCAAACCAGGTCAATCTTCTATGTACCAATACATCATGCAACACAAAATACAGCATGCCATACAGGCTAATACCTATGCCCATCCAAAAGCGGTAATCCAATGTATCCACTCCAAGGAAAATCAAGGCTACGGCAATACCTCCAAAGAGGATAGAAAATAGATCGTTCCACTCCAAGAAAGAGCCAGAATGCCGGTGATGTGTCTTATGGATCATCCACAGGGGACCGTGCATAAGGTACTTATGAATGAACCATCCAGATATTTCCATAGCGACAAATCCGAGTAAGATGAATAGGGAAGATAACATGGTTGTTAGTATAACTACGGCAGAGGAAATTTGTTAACTAAATAGATCATTCATAGGAAAACCCTAAAAAGTAAGAGTGAAATTTAAAAGGGTAAAAAATATAATCCAGACCAAAAGTAAAAATGTTGCCAAAGGATTTTGCTTGTCAAAATTTGCCTTTCTCCAAATCAACTGAATCAAAAAGGACACGCCAAACCAACCCAAATAATTGCTCATTGGAATGATCTCCCACTTCCAAGCCCAATACTCAAGGGATATGGCTACGGGTTCTAATATATAATCCAAAGCAGTCATGGCGCTGGCCCCTAGAAAAGCAGCATAAGCATCGCTGGGGATCTTGTGAAATACCGAGACAGTGAGGTAGCTTAGGATAAACCAATTTACACCTATCACCAAAGGTACTTCCCAAAGGGTCAGGCCTAAGGTAGGCCCATAGACGTAATCTCCGTAAAGGTATCCTGTGTGAACTCCTATAAGCTCGGACCCAAACCCTATACAAAACGTAGCACCTGCCACCACGGGAAAAGCTTCGCTCCAACCCTTGTGGTAAACCAATATGAGCCCCATGGTCAACAGTAGATGTACGGGTGTTAAGGAGAGAAATAGCGCTCTGTATTCTGGAAGGCTCAGTCCTACTGCGCCAACTCCATGAAGGGCAAGGAGAATAATTTTTCCAATTAAAATGCGTTTGGAGGAGATGTTCCCTTCAGAAGCTGAAATTTTATGCATAACTAGTGGGTATATAGCCTATTCCTCTGTGAATGCTAACTTTATCCCTTAGAAATTGTTACCTACAAAAGTAATAAAACCCCCATTCCGTGCATGATTCTATACAACATTACCTTAAATGTAAGTGCTGCTTGTGAAGAGGATTTTGTGTCTTGGATGAAAACAATCCATATTCCTGAAGTTATGGGGACAGGAATTTTTCATCATCAGGTGTTCTATCGCTTGGTACACCATAGCGAAGATGGCTCGGTCAACTATTGCATACAATACTTTACGGAGTCCATGGATCGCATGCTGGAGTACGAACGTGTGCATGCTCCAGCTTTGCGAAAGAAAACCCAAGAAAGATACCAAGACCAAGTGGTAGCTTTCCGTACTTTATTAGAAACCATTTGAGCTATGCCAAAAATTGTCAAACTTCTGCTCAGCCTCCTGTTGCCCCAAATAGCCGGGGGTCTAGGGGCTTTTTTTACTCTAAGTTCTGTTCAAGACTGGTACTTGAAGATCAATAGGCCCTCTTGGAATCCTCCCAGCTGGTTGTTTGGACCGGTATGGACCACGCTGTACGTACTCATGGGGATTGCCTGCTTTTTGATTTGGAAGGAGGAGCATCCCTTAAGAAAACAAGTCCTCAGCCTATATTTCCTTCAGCTCTTTTTCAATTTTCTGTGGTCTCCCGCTTTTTTTGGAGCCCAAAGCCCTTTATTGGGCATGGTGGTGATCCTTCCACTGTGGGCCATGATTTTGGCATGCGTGATTCAGTTTCGCAAAATCAATCTCTGGGCTTCTGCTTTGATGGTTCCTTATTTGCTTTGGGTAAGTTTTGCTTCTGTTTTGAACGGGACCATTTGGTGGTTAAATCCATAAAAAAAGCCAACCTAAATTTTAGGTTGGCTTCAATGGGACTTGCTACTTTTACTCCTTTACCGAAGTAGTCACCTTAGGCGCTTCTTTGGTCCATGGGCTCACATCCAATTTTCTTGGTGTAGGAAGAATTTCGTCAAGGGTATTGCCATCGTACACCCTACCGTCCTTCACCACGTGGATGATGCTGTTGGTATTTCGGATGTTTTCCAAGGGGTTTTTATCTAAGATGACCAAATCGGCCAATTTACCTGCAGAGATGCTTCCCAATTCCTTGTCCAGACCCAAGGCTTCAGCACCTAAAATGGTAGCTACCTTTAAGGCGTCGTGCGCTTTCATGTTGCCACTAGCAATAGACCACAATTCCCAATGGTAGCCAAGTCCTTGGAGCTGACCATGTGAACCCACACCGGCAAGACCGCCCTGTTGAACCACCGCATTGACGCCTTGGGCATGCTTCTGGAAGACATGATCTTCCGGAGCAAACCATCCGCCAAGTCCACCTACTCTTCTTCTGGCTTTTTCATTTAACTCGTTGTATGGAGTAAAACGATTAAGCTTAGGATCGTGAAGAGGGCTTTCTGTGGTGTAGAAGTAGTTTTCCGCCCAAGGACCTCCGTAGGCCACCAATAAGGTAGGGGTATAGGCCATTTTACTTTGGGCTATGGTTTTAGTCACGTCACTGTACAATGGAAATACAGGAATGGAATGCTCGTGGCCAGGATATCCGTCTACCAATTGGGTCATGTTTAGCTTGTAATCCAAGCCTCCCTCGGTAGTGGGCATCAACTGTTGCTCTTTTGCTGCCATGATCACCCACTGTCGATGTTGTCTATTTCCTACCAAATACATTTTGATGTATTGGGTATTGTAGTACTTGCTGTATTGCTTGAGTACGCTCTTGGTTTGCTCCAAAGATTTCAAGTTGTACATCCAATAGCCCACTCCTGGACCAGTGGAATATACTCTAGGTCCAGGCACCATGCCCGCTTCTACCATGTCTGCGTAAGTGAGCACGTCTGTGGTGGCGGTTTGGGGATCTCGGGTGGTAGTTACTCCATAGGCCAGGTTAGCTGCGTAGATCCATACCGAATTTTTATGCAATCCCCAAGTGGGCCACATGTGGGAATGGGTATCTATAAATCCAGGTACTATGGTCTTACCACTCGCATCGATCACCTGAGCCGCACCTGCATCTAGGGTGCCCGAAGGCCCTACCGTTTTGATTCGGTTGTTTTCTATGAGTATATCTCCTCTTTCAATCACCTCTTCTTGATTCATGGTGATGATTCGGGCATTACTCAAAAGGATACTTCCCTTCGGAGTGTCTTTTGCAAAGAATACCTTTACTTGATGCTCTACTGGGCTGTAGCTTTCTCTTTTCTTAAGCTCTGCCTTGTGGAGGCTGTCCGCCTTGAACAGTCCTTTATCGGCTTTGAATAGGGAATCGATACGCTTCTTATCTGCCTTGGCCAAGGAATCTGCCAATTTCACGGCTGCTTCTCCTTTTGCTTTTAGGGTGCTTATGCTGTCTGCCTCAAAGCGAGTTTTTTCTTTTTTAGCTGATTTTACGGAATCCTCTACAAAATCAGCTCTTTCTACATCATACACCCAATGACCATTTCCTAGGGACCAGTGTACTTTTTTTCCATTGGCTTCCCAAGCGGGCCATTCTCCACCGATCTCGGTGAGTTGCCTGGATGGGAAGTTGCTGGCACTGGGTTCGGAGACGTTGATCGTTGGTACTTTTCCCGCAGTAGGGATAGTCACCACGTAGACGTTGTTGTTGACTTGTGCCAAGGCTTGGTTTCCTTCAGGAGCCATAAATATGGTACTTGCGCTGGCAGGCATCATATTTGGTTCGCGGGAATTGGATCCTTCAGGAAGCATGCAGTAGTTTACCGCGTCTGCATTGGAAAAGGCCTTTCCCATCACGTAGCGCACATCCTGGCTATGCCCGTGACCTGCATGTTCTGGGTCGGCAGCCGAACCAAATGGGGTAATCCCAGTGATTCTGGCTAGAATTTTTTCGTCCGTGCCATCCCACTTCACGCTGAGAAGTGCCCCTCCCCCTCCATTGAGGAAGATTCTGCTCGTATCTTGGGTAAAATGTGCATTGCCATAATTTCCTGCATTCATGATTTTACGGAAAGGACCTCCACTTGCAGGAATCCAAACTAATTCTCCCTCTGCTCCATCTACAAATGGGCCCTCTGCCTCGAGCAAGGCCCTGTTGGGGCCTTTGAACACCAGGATTCTATTTTTTGGACCCCAAACAGGACCAGAATAAAAAGCCGATTCAGAAGACACCTTGGTAACTGTTCCTTTCTCCCCTAGGCTTGCCTTGTAAAGGCTGCCACCATTTTTTTCTTCCCAAGTCACAAAGGCCAATTGGGTACCGTCAGGACTCCAGGCCGGCATGGCCTCGGTAAATTCATGCTTACTCACCCTTTTAGGATTTCCATTGGGGTAGTCCATGACATATAGCCTATTTAGTACGGTAAAAGCCAATTTTTTCCCATCAGGAGAAGGTACTGCATCACGAATTTGAGTCGCGAGTTTGTGGGTGGTATCCTTGATGGCATAGTTGAAATACAAGCGAGGACCCATGGCCAAATTTACGTCTGCTTCAAAAGGAATCTCTATCGCTGCACTGCCGTCTACGGGTAATTTCCATATTTTGCCCCCATAAGAAGCGATGACAAATTTGCTATCGGGGGTAAAAGCCATGGCAGGCAATACTCCTTGCGGGGCGATGGACTCTTGTTCGTCTCGTTGTACGGGATAAGCCAACCACTTTTCATCTCCCGACTTGAGGTTTCGCAAGACCAAGCCGGTTTTGTCTTCCCATCTAGAACCATAGACCATCCACGCCCCGTCTTTGCTTAGGGTAGGAGTGAAAGCAGATCCGTAGCGGGAAGTGATGCTCGTAATCGTCCCTTTGTCAAAATCATAGGTACCCACCTGGTATTGAGGCAAGAGGGCGTTGTAATTCCACGAGCCTGTGCGCCAAGAAAAATAGACCTTTTTGCCATCTGGGCTTACAAAAGGATCTATGGTTTTCATGGTAGCGGGGGCGTCGTTGAGTTGGATTCCTCCTCCTCCATCTACATGATACATCCAAAGTTTAGGTACTCGTCTTCCCTTCGATACGATGAGGTATTGCCCGTCTGGGGTCCAGTGTGCCCCAGGTACATCCCCATTTTTATCCTTGGTCACTTGTACGGTATCTTTTTTGACTAGATCGATATACCAAAGGTTATCACTACCCGCTCGATCGGAAGTAAAGAGAAGCTTATTCCCGTCGGGCGAGTATCTAGGATGGGTTTCATGCGCCATTCCGGTGGTAAAGGGAGTCGCTTTTCCTCCTTCTATGGGGAGGGTATAGATGTCTCCCATCAGGTCAAAAGCGATGGTTTTTCCGTCTGGACTTACGTCCAAACTCATCCAAGTGCCTTCAGAGGTAGTGAAATTGACCTCTCGCTCGGGGACTAAGGGGAGGTCTTTGAATTTTTGGTAACTCTTGAGCGAGTCTTTTTTGGTGCTATCCGACTGCACGTACTCGGTACCTAAGTTGGGAAAAAGAAATTCCGTTGTTTTAGGCATCCAAGCAGCCATGCTTACCGTTGCACCCAAGGCAAGAATTAAGGCGGGATGGGTTATTTTTTTCATAGAAAAATGGATTTAAGTCAATTTGGAGTACGCTGCAGTTCGCAGTTTAAAATTGGCCATCAAGTTAATTGAAAGATGTCGAATTTGAGTATATAAAGTAGACGATTAGGTTTGGATTTGTTTTAATGACTTGGAAGTTCGTCTTCCTTTTTAAATTAGATTTATGGACTATGGACTGCAATCTGTTTACGATTATCACCTGTGGCTAATACTACTAAGCCACTGCTAGGATTGCGGGTAATCGTAAAAAAATTTAAATTATCTGTGGTTTTTGTTAAATTAAGAGAGGAGTTTTCACCTCAAGCCAAATGATTTATGCTGTCTTATGTTTCCTTTATAAGCCTTTTAGGCTTTTTTTCTTTTTCTGAACCTGAAGAAATCACTCCAAAAATTCTCTTTTCAGGTTTCATATACGAAACAGCTCTCTTTCCTTCTTGCCATGCTTCTACACTTGTAGAAACTTCAGATGGCATCCTAGCAGCATGGTTTGGAGGCACCTATGAGCGTCATCCAGACGTAAGTATTTACGCTTCGCACAGAAAAAATGGTGGTTGGTCTACCCCAGCATTGGTGGCTGATGGTATAGAAAATAAGGTATTTAGAAATCCTACTTGGAATCCAGTTTTGCATCGGAAAAAGGATGGCGAAATTGTCCTTTTTTACAAAGAAGGCCCTAATCCTAGAGAATGGTGGGGGCACTACAAGGTTTCTGGGGATGATGGGAAAACATGGTCTAAGGAAACTCAATTACCGCCAGGATTTCTTGGACCAGTTAAAAATAAATCTGTGGAACTACCCAATGGAAAACTACTCCATCCTAGCAGTTTTGAAATCAATAATCGTTGGACTTCTCATGTTGAACTATCCAATCCAGACCTTACTAGTTGGGAAAAAGTAGACTTAAAAGGACCCTTCAATGCCATTCAGCCAACTGTTCTTTTTCATCCAGATGGAAAGATCCAATTACTTTGCCGTACGCAGGAAGGAGTAGTGGCACAGGCTTGGTCTTCAGATGAGGGCAAGTCTTGGACACCATTGGAAGCTGCCAACCTGGAAAATAATAACTCTGGAATCGATGGGGTGACACTTTTCGATGGATATCATCTATTGGTCGCAAATCCGCTGAAAAAAGGAAGAAATAAATTAGTCCTTTTGGGTTCGAATGATGGGATTAGCTGGGAAGAACTGTTGGTTTTAGAGAATGAAAAATCAGGAGAATTTAGCTATCCTGCAATCATTCAAGCTAAGGATGGTACGGTTCATCTGAGCTATACTTACAATAGAGAAAAGATTAAATACATTCATTTGCGCCTTTGATTCCTTTAAAGCTTTCAACCTATGATTCCATCCAATGCATTTCGGGGAATTATCCCTCCCATGATTACCCCCTTAAAGTCTGATTTTTCTCTTGACATTGGGCATACTGAAAGACTGATTGAGCACTTGATTGATGGGGGTGTTCATGGTATTTTTATCCTAGGAACTACAGGAGAATTTGCGGGATTAAGTGCAGCCTTGAAAAGAGAACTGATTCAGATAACCTGCCAGCAGGTTAAAGGGAGGGTTCCGATTTTAGTAGGGGTGACGGACTGTTCATTTTCAGAAAGCGTAGATTTGGCTGCCAACGCGCACAGATCTGGGGCTGAAGCAGTAGTTGCAGCCCCACCATTTTACATGAATATTGGACAGGAAGAGTTAATCAACTACTATCAAAAATTAGCTGATGTTGTAGAATTACCACTCTTTCTATACGATATGCCTTCGCATGTTAAAGTAAGTATTGAGGTGGAAACGGCTGTCAAACTTTCCAAACACCCCAATATTTTTGGAATTAAAGACAGTTCTGGAAAAATAGAAAATTTTCAGGCGCTTTGTGAGGCATTTAAACAAAATCCAGAATTTAAAATCTTTGTTGGACCCGAGGAGATCTTAGCAGAAACCCTGAAAATTGGAGGTGATGGAGGAGTAGTTGGAGGGGCTAATCTTTTCCCTAAGCTCTATGTAGCGCTGTACGAAGCTTTCCAAAAAAAAGAATACGATGCTGTTAATAAATTTCAGGAAACCATCCTTTACTTGAGCAATAAGCTGTACCAACACGGAACTTATCAATCCAGTTACCTCAAAGGGTTAAAAGCAGCGATGTCATTTGAAGGCTTGTGTAAAGACAACTTTGCACCACCACTTTTCCCACATTCACCGTCGGAAAAATCAATACTTTCTTCTAAATTATTACAAGTGAAAGAAAGAGTTCGACAATCTTTTAGTTGAAAAAAATAAATTGCTTTGAAAACTAGGCATGTAGCTCTTTTTTCTCTCCCGAAACCTCTAAAGGGACACTAACTTAAAATAAGAATTTGTCTTACTCGCTCCTCAACTTACAAAAGCCCTTCTCTCAAAATGCAAATTCTAGACCTTGCTATTTTTCTAATTTACATGCTGGCAATTGTTGGGTTTGGAGTTTCTTTTTCATTTAGAAAGAGGACAGCACAGGATTTCACGACCGGAGGAGGTAGGCTTCCTACTTGGGCCATCGGAATGTCGATCTTCGCCACCTATGTAAGTAGTATCAGTTTTTTGGCTTTGCCAGGAAATGCCTATTCAACTAATTGGAACGGATTGGTTTTCAGCTTTTCAATTCCTTTGGCCGCCTGGATTGCAGTGAACTATTTTGTCCCTCTTTACCGAAAATTACAATGCGAATCCGCCTATTTCTACCTTGAGCAGCGGTTTGGAGCCTGGGCGCGAATCTATACTTCTTGTTGTTACCTCTTGACTCAGCTTGCCCGTATGGGAGCAATTATGTATTTACTTGCTTTGCCAATGAATGCCTTATTGGGATGGAGTATACCCAGCATCATTATCTTGATCGGGTTTAGCGTACTACTATATGCGATGTGGGGAGGAATAGAGGCAGTTATTTGGACCGATGCTGTACAGGGAATCCTTTTAATCTTTGGTGCTTTGGCTTGCCTAGGAGTAATCTTCTTTGCAATTCCTGATGGCCCAGAAGCCGTATTTAGGATTGCATCGGGAGCAGATAAATTTAGCTTGGGTAGTTTTAAACTAGATTTTACAAGTTCTACCTTTTGGATGATTTTGGTCTATGGCCTATTTATTAATCTCCAAAATTTTGGAATTGACCAAAGTTATGTCCAACGCTACTTGACAGCCAAAAGTGAGGGTGAAGCCAAGAAAGCTACTTGGTTAGGAAGCCTCCTTTATGTACCCGTTTCCTTTATTTTCTTTTTTATAGGTACAGCATTATTCGCTTACTATGAGTCATTTCCTAATTTGCTTCCCGAGGGAATAGCAGGAGATAAAGTATTTCCCTATTTCATTGTCAATCAACTTCCGGTTGGAATGACAGGGCTCCTAATAGCCTCGATATTTGCTGCTGGAATGAGCACAGTTTCCACAAGTATCAACAGCTCTGCGACGGTGATCCTTTCCGATCATTTTAGTAAATACGTACACCCAAATCCATCGGAAAAGTTATCCCTCTGGGTATTGAGAATTTCATCACTTGTGATGGGCCTCCTCAGCATTTTGTTTGGCTTGGCATTTAATGGAGTCAGCAATACGTTGGAGGGTTGGTGGGCCCTATCTTCGATATTTAGTGGTGGAATTTTGGGACTTTTTCTTTTGGGATTGTTGTCAAAAGCCAAAAATCCTCAAGCAATTTTTGCTGTATTTTCTGGAGTTTTGGTAATCTCTTGGATGAGTTTATCTACTATTCTTATTCGAAATGGTTTACCACAAACGCTATCCAATCCCCTTCATACTAATATGGCCATAGTCATTGGAACTCTGACGATATTTCTGGTGGGATTTGGTTTGACTTGGATGGGAACAAAGTTAAAAACTTGATAGAATGCAGTCGCCTTTTTTTTTAGAATCAATTTTTAAAACCTAGGTTATCCGCTCTTTTCAACCTTTGTTTTAGATTAACCGACTTACTGCCCTACCAAGAAAATGGCGTTGCTGAGCACCAGTTTTCCACTCTCCCAGAAGCCTCTGAAGATTGGATTGTCCACAAAATAGACAACCTGTCCTCTTCCCTGAGATTCTGCGCCAATCACGAGAGACTGACCCATCTGGGATTTGATTTTGTAGCCAATATACCCTGTTCTGTAAGCATCGTTGGAAGCAATAATCCCGGCATTGGCTCCTCCGCTGAGCAAGGCAAATCGGCTGGAGTTGTTCTTCAAGGTGTAGTATTTTCCACCTGTGCCATAGCCCAGCGGGTGCGTTTCGTCCATCTTGATTTCATAGATGGCTCCTGCTGTACCTCCCGCTATTTCCAAGCGCTCGCCCTCGGTGTAGGGTTCCAAGCGCTCCTTCTTGGCGAGCTCCTGGCTGGCTTTCTCGGCAGCCTTTTTCTCATCTTCCGTGTCAAAGGTCTTCAACTTGAAGCCTTCCTTGTTGGCAAACAGGTTGACTGAGCCATCGATGGCAATCACCTTTCCTCCTGCCTTCACCCAGTCGTTCAACTTGGTTTGGGCCGATGCAGACAAGGCAGAACCAAATACGGATGGAAGAATGATCACATCGTATCCGCTCAAATCAGCATTGCCCATCGAAGCAGCATCTAAACTGCTGAGCGGATACTTCAAATCTTTTTCGAAGAAGTGCCATACCTCTCCAAAATTAAGGGACGAGGTGCCTGTTCCGCCTACAAGTGCCACCTTAGGGGCTTGGATGACGCGTACAGTTGGCGAGCCAAAGTCCTTGCCCTGCTCTACATAGCCTGTTTGGGTAGTGCTCAAGGTAATGCCCAATGCTGCGGCAGTTTCTTGCACTGTCTGATCAAAATTAGCTATCCACTCGTTGCCTCCTTTGTTGATCATCATCGTTCCTGCAGGGTAAGATTTTCCTTCCACGGTGAAAGCATATTCGGCGTAGCGAACGCGGATTTTTTTGTTGAGCAGCGCTGCTAGGAAGGCCGCATCTCGCGTACCCTGCCAAGGGGCTAGGTAGGCTACTGGAGTTCCAGTGACTTTTGCTGGAGCAGCCTCAGGCTTCTCGTAGGTTCCGCTTGGATCCAATCGGGTATCCAGAGCAAAGCCTTTTACCCCATACGCATAAGGCATGGCCCAACTCGTGATGTCGTAGGTAATCGAATCGTGCAGCGCAGGGTTGGGTTCAAAGAGCACTTGGGCCAGCACAGATTTGGGCTGGTAGGCGGAGATGACGATGTCCTTGTCGCTCGTTGCAAAAGGAACGCCCGTCTTTCCACTTTGGTACTCGTAGCCTTTCAAGCCTGTTTTGGCAGCAGC
>VGMU01000057.1 GCA_016866385.1 Bacteroidota bacterium | reverse complement strand
AATGTGGAGATCCCTCAAGAGGCGTTTATGGCAGTGTTGAAGCTGGATTGATGAAGTAAGAAGTACGAGGTACGAAATACGAGATCACGAGTTTCGAAATAATAGAATATGGTCAGTTAAACAGCGTAAGCGATGAGCCAGGTATTGAAGGACAGAACTAAAAAATTCGTACTTGATGTTTGGTTTCTATGTTCTCAACTACCCCATACAAGAGAGTATACTAACTATGCGAATCAACTATTGCGTTGTTCCAGTTCAATCGCTGCAAATTACCGAGCCGCAATTCGTGCGAAGTCAAACGCTGATTTCATTAATAAATTAAAAATTGTAGAAGAAGAGGCTGATGAAAGCCAATTCTTTTTAGAACTACTCAGTAAAATCAACAGTAATGAGCAGCTGCATCCAGAAATTGACCGACTGACCAAAGAAGTAGACGAATTGATTTCCATTTTTGTAGCAAGTTTAAAAACTGCCCGATTGAATTTTCCGAAATAAGGCCCTATTTGGTTGAATTTCGTATTTCGTATTTCGTATTTCGTAATTCGTAATTCGTATTTTAATTTCAAGACTCCTATTAACTGGTATGACTCTACTCATCGATGGAAAAAAAACCGCGCAAGATATCAAAAATGAAATTGCAGCGCGGGTAGCAGAAATCAAAAAAGCAGGCGGCAAGCAGCCTCACCTGGCAGCCATACTGGTAGGAGAAGATGGCGCTAGCCAAACCTATGTAGGAGCCAAAGTAAAGGCCTGTGAAGAAGTGGGATTTACCTCTACGCTCCTGCGTCTACCTGCAGAGGTAGAAGAAGGGGTACTCCTCCGCACGGTGGAGGAGATCAACCAAAATCCTGAGATCGATGGATTGATCGTTCAACTGCCCCTGCCTGCTCACATTTCCGTGGACAAGGTGACCAATAGAATCCGTCCGGAAAAAGATGTGGATGGATTTACTCCTGCCAATGTGGGCCGAATGACGCTCAACTGGCCAGCCTATGTGTCGGCTACTCCCTATGGGATTATAGAACTTTTAAAGCGCTACCAAATCGAAACTTCTGGCAAGCATTGTGTGGTGATAGGACGAAGCCATATTGTGGGCAGCCCCATGAGCATTTTGATGGCTCGCAATGGCTATCCAGGAAATGCGACGGTCACCTTAACCCATTCTAAAACCAAAAATCTGGCAGAAATTTGCAAAGCAGCAGACATTCTTATTGTGGCCATTGGCAAGCCGGAGTTTGTAACGGCCGATATGGTCAAACCCGGGGCTGTGGTGATTGACGTAGGTATTCACCGCGTCGTAGACGCATCCAAGAAATCAGGTTTCCGCCTGATTGGAGATGTAAAGTACGAGGAAGTCGCACCCCTTGCTTCCGCCATCACGCCAGTACCGGGTGGGGTGGGGCCCATGACCATTGCAGCCTTACTTTACAATACCTTGCAGGCTGCAGAAAAGAAGGTTTTTGGTTAAAGGGTAAAAAAAATGGGGGAAGCTTTGCTTCCCATAGCCCAGCTTTCTACTTTTGCAATCCCCAATCGCGCATGTGGTGAAACTGGTAGACACGCCACTTTGAGGGGGTGGTGCCCGTTCGGGTGTGGAAGTTCGAATCTTCTCATGCGCACAAAAAAAGGCGACTCTTTACTTGGGTCGCTTTTTTATTGGTTTTTATTCTAAAAATTGTAGAAATTTTAGAAAGGATTGGACCATTTTTCATGGGTATAAATTTCCCTTCCTGTGAGTGTTTTTAGAAATGCAACCAAAGCCTCTCTTTCTGTTGGAGTAATGTTTAAATTTTGGCCAACTCCCCTTGGGGAAAGTCTAGGATCCAAATTGGTATTCCCTGGTGCTACATCGATAGTATTGTAATGTCCAATAGCATTTTGAAGGGTGTTAAATCCACCCGTATGCATTAAGGGTCCATTCAAATCCCCTGCTGGGTTGACCATATCCCGCAGGCTAGGAGCTCTTGTGACACCGAGGTCTGCTCCTCCTGTATTGGATAGCCGTCTGATAATCCCATTATTTCTACTGTTGGGATCAATATCAAACTCAGGCGCTCGGTGACATCCTTGGCAACCTAAACCTCCAGCAATTCTATTGCTAGTCAAATCAAAAGCAGGAGGGGTTAGAAAAAGTTGTTTACCTAAATTTTCTTGGGTGGTAAAATTAGGAAAGGGTGCCCCATCATTGGGAACTTGGGCCCTACCTATGTCATATTTGCTATCAAAGGATTGCATACTTCGGATAAAGTTGGCCAAACTCTCTTGGATTCTTTGTTCGGTTACCTCAGGGCTTCCGTAGGCAAGCTCAAATAATTCTTGGTAGTAATCTAGGTTACTCAATTTGGTAAGTAAGGCACTGAGATTGGGTCGGCCATTTTGCCCGCTAAATCCCATCTCTGCATGATCCTGAATAGGGGCAGTGGTTTGAATTTCTAAGGTTGCTGCCCTTTCGTCCCAAAAAAACTTGGCTTCCTCTGAAAAACGGGCATTGACCAAGCGCATGGAATGTCTCAAGGTAAGTCCACCCTGAACCCCCTTGCTCGCTACGGCTGTATCTCCAAAAGCAAATGCTTGTTTGTGGCAGCTGCTACACGAAATGGTATTGTCTATGCTCAGATTTTTATCGTAAAACAAGACTCTCCCTAGGGTAGCCTTCTCATCGCTGATAGGGTTAGTTCTAGTATTGTCTTTTAAAATATATGAGGGCGTGTTTTGGTTAGCGTAGCTAAGCAGAGAGCTTGGATTTATTTTTGTGCCAAAGGTTTGAGAAATGGCTTCAAATTTGGGTTCTGATTCCTGGGTACAGGCGTTAAATAAAAAAACCAATCCCATGGGATAGATTATTTTAGAAAATATTCTTTTCATAGGTGATTTCGGTTTCAAATCCAAGGTGTCTAAAAATATCAGTTTTATAACGAATTAGACTCACTTATTGGTACAAAGTTTAAGCAATTCCTTTAACAGGGTACGTATGAAATAATTCTAACTAAGCTACAGGTAAATAGAGAACCACTTCGGAACCAATTAATTTTGATCAGGAAAAGCGAGGAGGTGATTTTTAAATTATTTGTAAAAAATCCTTAGTTTAGAAACAAACTACATCGCATGAAGCCTATCTCCTCCCCATTCATTATCTGTGCCACGTGTGCCACGCTTTTGCTAACTTTTACAGCGGTAGCCCAGACGCCTCATTTTCCAATTGTCAAAAAATTTGGAGGCATTTATGAAATTTCAGATGCCATCGAGCGTCCAGATGGAAGTTTGGAATACAAAATATTAGTGGACTTGACCTCTCCTTCGGAAGACCCCAAGCAAATTTCTCGATTTGTAGATAATGTGGCTCGTATGATGAACTTGCATGGATTGGCGGGGGTCACTCGAGATCGAATCAAGGTGAAAGTGGTCCTGCATGGAGGAGGGATTTTTACGCTTTTAAATGACGAAAACTACAAGAAGAAATACGAGGTCAACAATCCCAACTTAGTAGTTTTTGAAGCCTTGGAAGAGGCTGGCGCGGAAATACTCGTTTGTGGGCAGTCCCTAATTGCTCGGAATTTGAAGACTTCAGACCTCTGGCCTGGCGTTGGCGTAGCCCATTCTGCGCTGACTACCATCACAACCTATGCTCCTCAAGGCTATGTGGTACTCAAGTTTTAAGTATCCCTACCTACCTCAAGGGATAAATTTATGCTAGACCTCGTATTCTCCTGAATTATTCTTTTGAAATGTTTTACCTTTAAATTCCCAAATAAACCACCTTTCCTTTTCCATGAGTGACGCGATCAAACACGAATGTGGAATTGCCCTAATTCGGCTCAGAAAGCCAGTTCAATACTACATCGATACCTATGGAACCGCTGCATTTGCTGCCAACAGGTTGTACGTCCTGATGCAAAAGCAACTCAATA
Source organism: Bacteroidota bacterium (assembly GCA_016866385.1). Lineage (GTDB taxonomy): Bacteria > Bacteroidota > Bacteroidia > Cytophagales > Cyclobacteriaceae > Algoriphagus. Next base: position 8,636 of record VGMU01000057.1, on the reverse strand, counting down.
GAGGTCAAGATGGGGCAGGGGTGGCCAATATTAAAATAGACACCCCCCCCGGAACGCGCTACATCAGTAGGTACCGTTCTGTAGAGCCTTCGGCAGTCAACGATATCTTCGATAAAATCAACCGAAAATACAAGAAGGCCAAAAAGCTAGGAGGAAAAAAAGCGCTGTCTAATGGGGATTGGCTCAAGGAGCATGTGGCCTTTTCTGGAGAAGTGTGGCTGGGCCACTTGCGCTACGGTACCCATGGGGAAAACAGTATAGAAACCTGCCATCCCTTTCTGAAGCAAAACAATTGGAGAAGCCGGAATCTGGTCATGGCGGGTAATTTCAACATGACCAACAACGAGGAACTTTTCGGAAGACTCGTTGAGCTAGGACAGCATCCCAAGGAAAAGACCGACACCGTCACCGTGATGGAAAAGATTGGACACTTTTTGGACGAAGAAAATCAACGCATTTTTGACCAGTTTAAAGAGGATTATTCTAATGAGGAATTGACGCATATCATTGAAGACAAACTGGATGTAGGGCGCATTTTACGTCGGTCCTGTCGAGATTTTGATGGAGGTTATGCCATGGCGGGGTTAATCGGTAATGGTGCAGCTTTTGTAGTCAGGGATCCTTCAGGAATCCGGCCGGCATTTTTCTATGCCGATGAGGAAGTGGTTGTGGTAGCTTCAGAAAAACCTGCCATCAAGTCTGCATTCAATATAGATTTCAAAGCCATTAAAGAAATTAAGCCCGGACATGCAATCGTCATCAATAAGGATGGCTCCTATGCCGAGGAAGAGATCTTGCCGGCTCGTGAAAAGAAGTCTTGCTCTTTTGAGCGGATTTATTTTTCAAGGGGAACTGATCCAGGTATCTACCAAGAACGGAAAAATTTGGGTAAAGCCCTGATTCCTCAAATCCTGAAGGCCATTGATTTCGATTTGAAAAACACGGTGTTTTCCTACATTCCCAATACCGCCGAAACCGCCTTTTTGGGTATGATCGAAGGATTGGATGAGTACTTGGTAGCCAAGCGAAAAGAAGTGCTCCTCGATGGGAAGCCTCATGTGGGCGACTTGGATGAGCTCTTGAGTTTCCGTCCGAGGGTAGAGAAGTTGGTAAGCAAGGATGTGAAGCTGCGTACTTTTATCACTAGCGACCAGGATAGAGATTCCATGGTAGCCAGTGTGTATGATACCACTTACGAGGTCATCCGTCCTGGAATAGATACGCTAGTGGTGATTGACGATAGCATTGTACGGGGGACGACCTTAGAAAAAAGTATCCTCACTACCTTGGATCGATTAAATCCCAAGCGGATTGTGATAGTATCTTCCGCTCCACAGATCCGCTATCCGGACTGCTATGGGATTGACATGTCTCGGATGAAGGAGTTTGTGGCCTTTCGGGCGGCCATTGCCCTACTAAAGGATAGAAAAATGGACCATCTTTTGGACCAAATATATGAGCAGTGTCTTGCACAGCCCATTCAGGGTGAAAATTTTGTCAAGCAAGTTTATGCTGCATTTTCGGAGGAAGAAATTTCCAATAAGATCGCTGAGATTGTCACTACCCCTGAAATAGGAGCGGAGGTAAAGGTAATTTTTCAAACGGTAGATAACTTGCATAAGTGCATCCCTAACCATGCTGGAGATTGGTATTTTACAGGAGATTATCCTACTACAGGAGGTACTCGAGTAGTCAATAAAGCTTTTGTTAACTACATGGAAGGAAAGACGGTAAGGTCTTATTGACCTATACCCCTTAGACTCAAGAGTAGGAAATACGATTTACCCATATTTAGTTCAATTCATAACCTACAGTAACCCATGGATATCAATGTCTCGCTTCTCAAGCAAATATGCGAAATGCCAGGAGCCCCTGGATTTGAAAAACGAATCAGAGATTTGGTCGTACAGGTAGTCACTCCATTTGCCGATGAGGTACGCATCGATAACCTAGGCAATGTGATCGTCCTCAAAAAAGGGGCGCGCAACCCCGATGGGAAGCGAGTGATGTTGGCAGCCCATTTGGATGAAATAGGATTTATCGTTTCCCATATCGACGAACAAGGCTTTTTACGATTCAATACGCTCGGAGGATTTGATCCGAAAACACTTACTGCACAGCGAGTGATAATCCACGGCAAAAAAGACCTGATTGGCGTGATGGGTAGCAAGCCCATTCACGTGATGACCCCCGAGGAGAAAACCAAACTTCCCAAAACCACCGACTTCTTCATCGATCTGGGCATGCCCAAGGAAGAGGTAGAGAAGTACATTACCATTGGTGATCCCGTGACTCGAGATCGAGAATTGATCGAGATGGGCGACTGTGTCAATTGCAAATCTATTGACAATCGTGTGGCAGTATTTATTGTGATCGAAGCACTGAAGCAACTCAAAAATCCAGCCTACGACGTGTATGCCGCCTTTACCGTGCAGGAGGAAGTGGGTATCCGCGGAGCAAATGTGGCGGCACATCAAATCAATCCAGATTTTGGTATTGCACTAGATACCACCATTGCCTTTGATGTACCCGGAGCAGCCCCACACGAGAAGGTGACCGAATTGGGCAAGGGGACGGCCATCAAGATCATGGATGCGATGACCATCTGCGACTACCGTATGGTAGCCTTTATGAAAGAAGTGGCTAACAAAGAGGCCATCTCTTGGCAACCCGAACTTCTCACAGCAGGAGGCACAGATACCGCTGGCGTGCAGCGCATGGGCAAGCAAGGGGCAATAGCTGGAGCGATTTCCATTCCAACTCGTCATTTGCACCAGGTGATTGAAATGGCGCATAAAAAAGATATCTCAGATTCTATTTCCTTGCTGGTAGCATGCCTTGAGCAAATGGATCAGTACGATTGGACCCATTAAGCTTTTCTGATTAATTATGCCATTCCTTTACTTGCCATGGTTTTATTTTTTAGTTCTCTTTCTAGGAGATTCGCGCGAAATTCCTAGGAAGATAAATGCAGAGAATTACTCCTCCGCTTGGCAAGAGCTTTTTAACGGAAAAGACCTAGAAGGATGGATACCTAAAATCCACCACCATGAGGTGGGTGATAACTATGCAGAGACTTTCCGGGTACAGGATGGGGCCATAGCAATCAATTATGAGGGGTATGGGGAGTTTGAAGACCGGTTTGGGCATTTATTTTACAAAAAGCCCTTCTCCAGTTTTCATTTGGTCTGGGAATACCGATTCACAGATCAGTTTGTGTCCACTGCGCCCAGCTACACCTACCGCAATTCAGGTGTGATGTTTCATTCTCAAGCGCCCGAAACGATTTTGAAAGAACAAGATTGGCCCATTTCGGTGGAATACCAGATGTTAGCGCAAGAAAAAGAAGGAGTGCTTCGCCCCACGGGAAACATGTGTTCCCCAGGGACAGACATAGTCTTTGAGGGCAAAATCGATCCCCGACATTGTATCAATTCCTCCTCTCCAACCTTTGTCTGGGACGAGTGGGTTAAAGCAGAATTGATCGTCTACGGTGACTCTATCGTGCACCATCTGGTCAATGGAGATACGGTATTGACCTATTCTTTTCCTCAAATCGGGGGAGGAGTAGCCAATCGCTACAATCCATCCCTTAAAGTCGATGGAACGCCCCTTCGCTCAGGCTACATTGGCCTGCAAAGTGAAGGACAAGGGGTGCTGTTTCGCAATCTAAAAATTCGGGAATTGAAGTAAGCCTCCCGATCCCTAAAAAATCAAGAATAGGGAGTGATCCCTTAGCCCAATTGGCCTAAACTGGCTTCTAAGGCCTTGATTTTTGCTTCTGCATCGGCTTGCTTCTTACGCTCCATTTCCAATACCTGGACGGGAGCACCAGCTACAAAGCGTTCGTTGCTCAATTTTTTAAGCACAGAATCTAAAAACCCTTTGGTATACTCAAGTTCCTTGGTCAGTGCTGCCTTCTCTGCAGCCAGGTCAATGGAATTGCTCATGGGCACGAAACACTCGTCACCCTTCACCACAAAGCTCAAGGCCTGTTCGACTTTTTCCCCGAAAGAAATGGAAGAAAGATTAGCGAGTTTGCTTAGCACCGATTCAAATGGGGTATATAGGCTTTTGTTTTTTGTTTTAATGGTCAGGGTCAAGGATTCTTTGGGGGACAGGCCCTTGGAAGCCCTTAGGTTTCTGATTTGAGAGACTACTTCGAATACCTGATCGGCTTCATTGATAATTTCGGAATCGAAAGTTTTACTGCTTGGCCAAGAGGAGACAATCAAGGATTCTTCTACCTTTCTTTCCTTTATTTGGTGCCACAACTCCTCCGTGATGAAGGGCATGAATGGATGCAAAAGCTTGAGTATTCCTTCAAAAAAGACGATTGATCTATCGTAAGTAGCCGGATCGATGGGTTGTTGGTAAGCCGGTTTTATCATTTCTAGGTACCAGGAACAGAAGTCGTCCCAGACCAACTTGTAAGTAGCCATCAAGGCATCTGAAATTCTGAATTTTTCGAAATGCTCGTTGATCTCGCTCAAGCTTTGGTAGAACCGCTGCTCAAACCATTCCATGCTAGCTGCATTGGCGCTGCCATCGAGATTTGGATCTACTTCCCATCCTTGGACGAGACGGAAGGCATTCCAGATTTTGTTGGCAAAGTTTCGGCCTTGCTCCACCAGTTTGTCATCGTAGGGGAGGTCATTTCCTGCAGGGGAAGAAAACAGCATGCCGGTACGAACCCCATCAGCACCATACTGAGCGATGAGTTCGAGGGGATCTGGGGAGTTGCCCAAGGACTTGGACATTTTTCGGCCGAGCTTGTCCCGTACGATTCCCGTGAGGTATACGTTTTTGAAAGGCTTCTCACCTAGGTATTCGTAACCCGCGATAATCATCCGTGCTACCCAGAAGAATAAAATCTCTGGAGCAGTCACCAAGTCATTGGTCGGGTAGTAGTAGCTGAGTTCCTTGTTGGGCTTGCCTAAGGTAAATACCTCTGTGTCGAATACGGAAATAGGCCAGAGCCAGGAGCTAAACCAGGTATCCAAAACGTCCTCATCCTGAGTCAAATCAGAAAGGCTGTATTGGGCATTGAATTTTTGATTGGCCAGAGCCAGTGCTTCATCTGCAGTTTTGGCTACTACATATTCTCCGTTGGGGAGGTAGTATGCGGGTATGCGGTGTCCCCACCAGAGTTGACGCGAAATGCACCAGTCACGGACATTCTCCATCCACACCCGGTACATGTTTTTGAACTTGGGCGGGTGCAACTGGATGATGTCTTCTATCACTGCTTTGAAGGCGGGCTGGGTGATTTCATCCATTTTCAAGAACCATTGCATGGATAGCTTGGGTTCTATGACTGCATCGCTCCGCTCGGAATGCCCCACATTGGAAGTGTATTCTTCCACTTTCTGAAGCTGACCTGTTTCTTCCAGTAGCTTTCCGATTTTTTTACGAGCAATAAAACGATCTTCCCCTACGAGCAACTGTGCTTTTTCATTGAGCGTGCCGTCGTCGTTGAGAATGTCAATGACTTCAAGCTTGTGCTTGACACCCAATTCGTAATCGTTGAGATCGTGTGCAGGAGTCACTTTGAGGCATCCTGTACCAAACTCCATGGTCACATAGGGATCTTCGATGATTGGGATGCTTCGGTGGATCAGTGGGATGATGGCCCGCTTACCCTTTAGATGGGTAAATCTTGGATCCTCGGGATGGATACAAATGGCCACATCGGCCATGATGGTTTCTGGGCGTGTGGTAGCGATGGTGAGGAATTGATCTGTAGTTCCTTCGATGGCGTAGTTGATGTAGTACAACTTGGAGGCCACTTCCTTCATGATTACCTCATCATCAGAAAGGGCAGTTTGTCCCTTTGGGTCCCAATTGACCATGCGGATGCCGCGGTAGATTTTCCCTTTTTGGTGGAGGTCCACAAAAACAGAAAGGACGGCATCGCTGAGTCCTGGATCCATGGTGAAGGCGGTTCGATCCCAGTCGCAGGAAGCCCCAAGTTTCTTCAATTGCTCCAGGATGATGCCTCCATATTTTTCTTTCCATTCCCAAGCATGGGTGAGGAATTGCTCTCGGGTAAGGTCTTTTTTATCGATCCCTTTTTCTTTCAGGAGTTGCACTACCTTGGTTTCGGTAGCGATAGAGGCATGATCTGTGCCGGGTACCCAGCAGGCATTTTTGCCTTGCATCCGGGCACGGCGAATAAGTACGTCTTGTATGGTATTGTTGAGCATGTGCCCCATGTGGAGCACGCCGGTCACGTTGGGCGGTGGGATGACGATGGTGTAGGGTTCCTTATTGGGATCTACGCTGGAAGAAAACAACTTGTGTTCCATCCAGTAAGCATACCACTTGGCCTCGGCGGAAGCCGGATCATATTTGCTGGCAATAGACATAGGTACTAAGTTCTTATTTGCAAAAATAGCAGAAAAAGTTTGGGGGCGGGAGCCAGAAAGGAAAGAAAAAGGGAGATGGGGTGATGCAAATGGTTTTCTCTGGCTAACCCCAGGTTCCAGGTTGCTTCCTAAACTAAAAAAGCCGGGAATCCCCCGGCTTTATATGGACTAGTTTTTTATAATTCTAATGGTATTAAGGATTGAAGTTCCATTTAAAATCGGCTGTCGACAGTGGACCGTAGACAATTAGCAAATTTTATTTTTTAACAATCGGTAGTACAATTCGGCTTTGGAATTTCCCTCCATGGTGAATGGAATTATGAGCTACAATCCCCTTGGTTTCGTCGTAATTGTTTCCTCCGGTATTCATATTTCGATCAAAGCGCGGGAAGTTAGAACTGCTCACTTCGATGCGGATTCGGTGACCTTTTTCAAAGTAATTGGAGGTACTCATGGGTGTCAATTGAATTTCGTAGACCTGACCTTTTTCCATCCACACTTCCTTCTCGTAGCCTTCCCGGTAACGCACCCGTTGGATGGTTTCGTCTAGGTTGTAGGCGGTGCCGTCTGGGTACACATCGATCAGTTTGATGGTGACATCCGTGTCCTTCACATCTGAAGAGAGGTACAAGTAGCTCTCTATAAAACCAGAAACTTCCACATCTGCTTCCAAGGGATCGGTGGTGTACACCAGGATGTCATCCCGAAGTTCTAGCTCTTGCTGGTCCATGGCCCCTCCCTGCACCGCATTGCCGGTACAGCAGACATTTCCTCCATTGGAAGTCACAGGATTCATGGGATCGTAGGTGTAGTTGTCTTGGGAACTCGCTTTGGGGAGCTTGGTTACCAACTTTCCGTCTCCATTTCGTGTATTGGCTGCCCCTTTGGAATCCAAAAAGAAGGGGGTCATCACCGCTTCTTTGGGGGGCCATACCTCAGAGGACTGCCAGATGTTTTTGCCCATGGTATAGTAGGTGACTTTGGGAAGCTTGGCGATGACTTCTGATTTCTCTCCTTTGAGCCATTGATCAAACCAAGCGGTGATCACTTCGTCGTAGTTCCAGCGGGCATCTCCTACGCTCCTCTGTCCAATCACGGTGTTTTCGGTAGCTCGGGTAAAGGAGCAATGCAGGACTGGGGCAATAACCAAATACTGATTGTCTCGAGCCATTTGGCTGATGGCATTGCTACGTGCGTGATTGTATAAGGCGATATTGGGGGAGGAGGAGACATCGTACCAAGAGACAAACCATAGGCTGGGGGTATCAAAAGGCATGGAATCATGGTACAGTCCACCCTGGTACCAGCGCGGGTCGTTGGGTTTTCGGGTGATCATCTCCTCGTAGATTCCCTTTGGGCCATTTACATTTTTCAAGATGTCTTGGACAGGCAGGTGGGATAGCGCGACTTTCCAGTCTACTTTTGGGTACTCTGGAGCCATGTCGTAGAAGCGCTGCAAACGAAGCAAATCTTCTTGCCCAATTCCCGATTGAAGTCTCGGGGCTAGGGGATCGTGCTGGGTGCCGTACAGCCAAGAGGTGAAGAGCATTTGTCCGGCACCTCCTCGGTACCAGTTGCCTTGCTCCATAAACTTCCCGATTTGTCCTACTCCTGCACCGTAGGCTTGGGGTACCAAGGCAGCTAGCGCAGGATGCTGTAGGGAGGCGGCCGCCATTTGCCATTCCGCTGTGGAGGAGCATCCGAGCAAACCAATTTTACCATTGCTCCAAGCTTGCTTGCTCATCCAATCGAAGGCATCGTAACTATCGGTAAGGGGTGTGCCTAGAATGTCCCAGTTGCCTTCTGAGAAAAAACGACCCCGCTCGTTTTGTACGACATAGGCATATCCCTTTTTCACCCACTCCAAAGCCGTTTGTAGGGTCCGGGTATTGAGCTCCCCATTTCCGTAAGTATTGAAGTTGTAAGGGGTCCGGGAAAATACAATAGGTACAGGCTGATCTCCCTTTGGGCGATAGATATCAGTAGCCAATCGTGTGCCGTCACGCATGGGCATCATCACTTTTTGGTCTATGATGGCTAATTCATCCAGTTGAAGGAGGACTGGATTTTCTTGGGTAAATCCTTGAAAAGGGTTTCCCGCAATAAGTAGGAAGACAAGTAGGTAAAGAATCTTTTTCATAAAGCTGTTGCAGAGTTGGTTCTAGATAACTTCTATTTTCCCTTATTCTTATAAAAGAATCAAGGAATTGGAAGTAATGCTTGAAGAAAGATAAGGGAAAGGAAAAGTAAAAATGGTACGGAATACAA
>VGMU01000056.1 GCA_016866385.1 Bacteroidota bacterium | reverse complement strand
AAGGAGGTCCTGGGTTTCCAAATCGTAGATGACTTGCACAGGTCCTACGGGTCCGGTGATCTCATCGACTACCTCAAACCCAATCAACTCGTGGTAATAGTACTGCCCCTCTTTCAATTCGGGAAGTTCGCTGAGGGGAAGATAGGCTTCCGATCCCACGAGAACTTCTACCGCATCGATGGTGTGCAGGTCTTCAAACTTGGCCAGAGCCCTTCCTCCAGGCTGGATCACAAAGTGCTCCAAAAAGAAGGGGGTCAGTCTACCTTTTTGTTCGAGAAAGAGGTGCTCCAATCCTTCGTATGCCTCCGGATTGTCTACATCGAGCGCCACGTTGACTTCACCACGTAGTCCATGAACTTTGGCAATTCGGCCTATTAAAAAGCACTGCTCCTTGTTCATGGCAAGCTAATCTTATTCTGCGTCAGCAGCACCTTCCTCTGCTTCTGCGGAGGGGGTTTCTTCGGCAGCAGCCTCTGCTACAGGGGCTTCTTCTTCTGCAGCAACTTCGGCAGGAGCTTCTTCAGCTTCTACTTCTGCCACAGGAGCTACTTCTGCTTCGGGAGCTTCAGCGCTGGTAGTTTCCACTTCTGTAGCTTCGGCTGTAGTAGTTTCCACTTCAGAGACTTCAGCGGAGGCAGTTTCTTCTTCTACGGCAATTGCAGCAGCACTGGCTTCGGCTTCTTTGGCTTTCAATGCGTCGATACGGGCCTGATTCTTAGCGGCCTCAGCGGCAAGGGCATCTTTGCGCTGCTTTTCTTTGGCAGCGGCCAATCTATCCTTTTTGCCTTCGATTTTGCTGTCTTTCTCAGCAAGCCAGGCGTTAAATTTAGCATCGGCTTGATCTTGAGAGATAGCACCTTTCAACACTCCGATTTGGAGATGTTTTTTCAGCATCACCCCACGGTAAGAAAGCATGGCTTTTACGGTGTCGGTGGGTTGAGCTCCATTCAACAACCAGGTGAGAGCGCGCTCATTGTTGAGGTTGATAGAAGCGGGGTTGGTGTTGGGGTTGTAAGTCCCGAGTTTTTCGATGAAGCGTCCATCACGTGGAGCTCTAGCATCAGCTACAACCACGTCGTAAATGGCTTGTTTTTTGCGTCCACGACGTGCTAATCTGATTTTTACGGACATAAATGTGACTATTAAAGTGAGCGGATGGAACCCGTCCATCCTAAATTTGGACTGCAAAGATACGATAAAGGATTGGAAAGCTACAAGTTGCGTAGTAAATATTTGCGGGAAACTTGAGTTTTGGGTTAACTTGCAGGACTATTTGGCCTTGTAGTTCAACGGATAGAACAAGCGTTTCCTAAACGCTAGATCTAGGTTCGATTCCTAGCTAGGCTACCATAAATGTTTTTTGAAGAGTTTAAAAGGGGTTTTTTAATTTCAGGAGACACTGTCGTGGACATTTTTTCAAAAAAAGTTGCTCAATAATTTTGAGTTCCTAGTTCGATTTAACTTCGAATCCTCTGATTGTCTTTAGCAAAAACTCAGCTTCAGCTCCCCTATTCTTTAATGTTACTAGAATCGTTTTTGGAACAAGAAGGGAATTAGACTATTTTGATTATCCGCAATCATGCCAGTAGCTCAGCTCACCTATTATAAGCCATGCGGATAATTGATAACAGACCACAGTCAACGGTCCACAGCTCACCTAATTGTACCTCAAACCTTTTTTTCCCTGCTTAGTGGTGAAAAAGCGGATAATCAGATAAACTATTTAGTCAAACCTGTGGAAAAAATCCAAAAATATCGACAGACAAAGGCCCCACCCCCCGTTATAAAAAGTGCTTTTCTGTAGGGACCCATCCCCTATTTCGGTGGTAAAACCCCAAGTATTCTGGTCCCTAAAAAACCAATGCCTTAATGCCAAGAGAATTTTTTTAACTTTTTACCTAATCTGCCATCAAATTCATTCAAACAATTTCTGACACTAAACCCTTTCTCTATTCAAATAGATAAAATCGAAACCATTCAAACTTTGCATTCAATTCCTTTACCACAAGCATTAATATTTTTAGTTAACGTTCAGTTTTTTAAAACAAATAATTAATTATTTGTTTATTTTTAACCATTAACTTTAATGTAAGAGGTTTACGTTAAGGGGCTTTATTTCTCTAAAGTGTTAAAGTATTATTAGTTTTTCCAATAGGTTGTTATGAGGCGACTCACGAATCTTTACTTTTTTTTCTGTTGATTATTTCTCCCTTTTTTGTTCAAGGGCAGGATATGAAGGTTAAAACTCTATTTTTATCCTATCGCTAAATAGCAGCCCTTTACTAAACGCTTATATTTAAGTCTTACTACCCTCGCGGGAATTAATTGTTAACCCAAAATGAAAACCTACCCAAGCATATTTAATGATGTAATCGGCCCGGTCATGCGAGGCCCCTCGAGTTCGCATTGTGCTGCATCCATTCGAATTGGACGGATGTGCCGCGACTTGATGGATGGGGATATCCAGGAGGTGTATGTGGAGTTTGACCCCAATGGCTCACTTGCCACTACGCACAAAGGACAAGGTTCCGACATGGGCTTGTTTGGGGGATTTTTGGGTTGGGAAGCCTACGAAGAGCGCCTCCCAGATTACCTGAGAGCTATTGAAGAAGCAGGCATCCAAATTAAAATCGATATCCATCCCATCGGGGCCACCCACCCGAATACCTACAAACTCACGCTGACCAATAAAAAAGAGTCCCGTGAGGTAACAGCCATTTCTACCGGCGGGGGCATGATTGAAGTTATTTCAATCGATGGTGCCCAGGTCTCTATGGCAGGGGATTTTTACCAAACGCTTGTCTATGTAAAGACGGCAAGTAGCCTCCCAGAATTTATTGAAAAATCCATGCCCTGCGATGAGGTCGCACTGCGCCATGGCAAATCGACCTTTATCGAAATCAAGGCCAATGCCTTTTTGAATGACGAAATCTGCGCGGAACTTCTCCAAATGGAAGAGGTGCTGTGCATAAAAAAGATCAAGCCGGTCCTCCCAGTCATGTCTCGAAAAGATCTCGAAGTACCCTTCATTACTTGCGAGGAAATGCTAGCGTTCAACCAGGACAAAAACCATGCACTCTGGGAGCTCGCAGTAGACTATGAAAGCATGCGCGGGAATATTTCGCGAGCGGAGGTTTTTGAAAAGATGCGGAGCATTGTGCAAATCATGCAAAACTCCATCGATCTTGGATTGAAGGGAACGAAGTACGCAGACCGGATTTTAGGCCCGCAATCCCTTGGATTTCAGAAGCAGCTAGCCAACAAGAAGCTGGTGGAAGGAGATATTCTAAACCAAGTGATCCTCTACACCTCTGCGATGATGGAGGTCAAAAGTTCGATGGGCGTCGTGGTAGCAGCACCAACCGCAGGCTCCTGTGGAGCCCTCCCCGGCGCTCTCATCGGGATCAGCAGGGGACTTTCCTTGCATGAAGATGAAACTGTAAAAGCGATGCTGGCAGCCGGCATCATCGGCGTATTTATTGCCGCGCATGCCACCTTCGCAGCGGAAGTAGGAGGCTGTATGGCCGAATGCGGCTCTGGATCAGGCATGGCCGCAGCCGGTATTGTGGAATTAAAAAAGGGGACCCTAGATCAATCCCTAGGAGCAGCCTCTATGGCCCTGCAGTCTTCCCTAGGCATGATTTGTGACATGATTGCCGATCGCGTGGAAGCTCCTTGTCTGAATCGAAATGTGATGGCCGCAACCAATGCGATCTCCTGTGCCAACATGGCCTTGTCGGACTACAACCACCTGATCCCATTGGATGAAGTGGTGGAAACGATGAAAAAGGTAGGAGATGCCATCCCAAACACCTTGCGCTGTACCGGGCTTGGGGGATTGGCAATTACCAAAACTGCAAAGAAGATTGAGGCAATGTTGAACCAACAGGAACAAGAAGCCGCCAAGACCTTTTTTAAGGTGTGCTAACCTCCTTTTTACACTGAATCATCAGCTACTAATTCCCTTTCTTCTATGCTGATTTTTATTTGGGTTTCCTTAATTGCCTTAGCCATCTGGTTCAGCTTTGTATTTATCAAAGACCTCCTAGCAAATCGGGCCAAATTTGAAAATTCAAGTTGGCTCAAAACCTCGGTGATAGGCTTTGTCGTGAATTTCTTTGATGTGCTGGGCATTGGGGCCTTCGCTCCGCAAACAGCCCTATTGAAATTTACCCAGCAAACGGAAGACAAACTCATCCCAGGGACAATGAATGTAGCCAATACGATTCCTGTCTTATTGCAGGCTTTTATTTTTATCACCATCATCGAAGTAGACCCGCTCACCTTGATTTCCTTGCTGGTATCCGCTGCTGTCGGAGCAGTTATTGGAGCTGGCATTGTGTCCAAACTTTCGGAACGGAAAATCAGGCTCACTATGGGGATTGCCTTGGTGATCACCGCTGGATTTATGCTGGCCCGGATGATGGACTGGATTCAAGGGGGCGGAGATGCAATCGGCTTGACGGGATACAAATTAGTCTTTGCCGTGGTTGTCAATTTCTTTTTGGGCGCTATCATGACAGCAGGGGTAGGCCTGTACGCCCCTTGTATGGCCTTGATCTTTGCCTTAGGTATGTCACCAACAGTTGCTTTTCCCATCATGATGGGCTCCTGTGCTTTTCTGATGCCTCCAGCTTCGGTGAAGTTTATCAAGACAGGTTCCTACAACAGAAAGGCCGCTCTAGCCATGGCGATACCCGGTTCCATTGCGGTGTTAATAGCTGCCTTTATAGTCAAAACCCTGCCCTTGCAAACCCTGCAGTGGGTCGTGCTTGGCGTCATTTTGTATACCTCAGCCACCATGCTGGTGGGGGCATTAAGAAAAAGGGAAGCCTAGTTCTCAATGTAGGGAGAGATCGCATCGACCACCTTAAATTTTTGATTCATGCTTCCATCCGCAGTGGAAAGTACAAGCGTGTACGTTCCGAAATCAATGAATTTATCGTAGTGCACAAAATACGGAGAATTACTCTCCTGCTTGGCTACGATCAAATCCCAGCGGAATTGATTGAACCCTGCCGAACCGTTTAGTGCCGTCTTCCACAGTTCGTTAGATGCGCTATCACGTACCGAAAGCGTTACCTCCTTCGCATCTTTCAACCAGAAAGTAAAGGCTACTTTTTCAAGGGTACGGTAATCCGGATTGCCATGCGAGGAATTGAACCAAGGTCTGCTTACCTGCTCAATTTCGGCCAAGTAATCTTGATCGTTCGGTAATTTTTGGGTGAGATGCTTTTGGAGGAGCTTCAGACTGGTTTTGTAGATCCCCCTCCCATGGGTAGCCACAATCAGATCCTGAGTTCCTTCGTGAATCTCCAGGTCGGCCACTGCTGCAGCAGGCATATTTACCCCCAAGTAGTCCCAACTTGCTCCTCGATCAAGGGAAACAAATACCCCCCTCATCGTGCCAGCATACAGGATATTTTCATTCTTAGGGTCTTCCTTGATCACATTCACCGGCTCATCTGGAAGGCCCGCAGCAATGCTTTTCCAATTTTTCCCATAATCCTCCGAAACGTAGAGAAAGCTATGCAGATCATCGTAATTGATGCCTGTCATGGCCATGTAGACCCGTTCGATTTGGTGATTGGAAGGGGAAATACTTCGGATGTAATTTGAGGCGATGCCAGTGGAATGCTCCTCCCAAGTGGTCCCATCGTTTTTTGAAACCCAAAAAGCCCCATGATCAGTTCCCACATAAAGCAACCCCTTGGCGAGAGGAGATTCCACAACCGTTCCTGCAGCAACTGATTTCTTTTCTTGAATAGAAGAAAGGGCCAGATTGGGACTGATCGCCTGCCAGGTATCCCCCCGGTCCGTGCTTTTCATCAAGTAATTCCCCCCCTGGTACAAGGTTTTGTGATCGTATTTTGACAAAAAGTAGGGGGTCATGTAATTGAACACCAGTGTATCCTTGATTTCCTTGGGAAGCATAGGCTTAATGGAAACCGCCACGTCTTTAGTCTTGTCCAATCGCATTGCATCGCCGTGCTGTCGGCTGTAGTAGATGATGTGCTTATCCACAGGATCAATGGCTGTGACGCAACCATCGCCCCCATCCCAGGCATCAATCCACACATACTTCCAGAGATCTGGAAAGCGGGTATTTAGCTCTTTGGGCGGGCCAGACACCGTAGCATCATCCTGCGTACCCCCATAAATTGTGTAGTCGGCCTGGTCAATACTGATGTCGTAAAACTCACCCGTTGGCATGGAATTGTAATGCATCCAGGTTAAGCCCTTGTCGTAGCTCACGTAAAACCCGCCGTCATTCCCCAGCGCCAGGTGATTGGGATTGTTGGGATTAATCCACAATTCCGTTTGATCCAAATGTAGTCCTTGCGCCAAACTTGGGTTGATGCGAGTCACTTCTCCACCGATAAACTTAAAGGTCTTGCCACCATCTAAGCTATGCGCAAGGCGGATGCCCAAACCGAATACTTCTTCGTCGTTTTTGGGATTCACATACACATCCGTGAAGTACCAGCCGATGGTAGTAAACAAGGGAAAAGGGCCAGCATGAGTTTTGGTCCAACTTAGGCCTCCATCGATCGTTTTGTAGAGTTCAGCCGACTGCCCTTGTGGGTAATTTAGATTATCTACTAGCGCATAGGCTTTGTTCGGATTTGTAGCGGAGACCGTCAAGCCGATCCTACCTACCTTGGGTCCAGCAGGCAAGCCTTGCGTACTTTTAATCCAGGTGGCTCCCCCATCTACACTTCTGTAGATGCCACTATTTTGTCCAGAGATGCCTGGGTTCATTTCCCAAAGGGAAGCATACATGATTTGAGGATTAGTGGGTGAAATGACGATTTCATTGGCCCCGGTATTCTCATCGATATGGAGCACCTGTTCCCAGGTTTTTCCCCCATTCGTCGTGCGGTACAAACCCCGGTTTGTATTCTTCGACCAGAGGTGGCCGAGTACACACGCAAAGGCTATATCCGGATTGGTCGGGTGAATTTCAACTTCTGCAATGGACCAGGAATCCGCTAAGCCGATGGACTTCCAGGTAGCCCCTGCATTGTCCGAGCGGAACATCCCTGTGCCGGGAAGGGTGAAGTTTCGTGGTTTTTTTAGGTTTTCCCCTGTTCCCAGGTAAATGATATTCGGGTTGGAGGGTGCCAATTCCACATCCCCTATTCCAATAGAAGACTGTTCTTCAAAGATGGATTTCCAGGTAAGGCCATTGTTGGTGGTCTTCCACAGTCCCCCCGAACCAAAGCCAACGTACATGGTACTTGGATTTTGGGCATCCACCTGCACCACATCGGCACGCGCGGAGTTAGCCATGGGGCCGATAGCAATCCAATCCAACTTGTAGGGCGTCTCAGCCTTCATCTTTCGATAGGTTTGAAAAGAAGCCTCCAGTGGAGAAGCCGGCTGCTGGGTGAAAGCCGGAAGGGAAAGAAGTAGAAGTAGGAAAAGCTTAATTCCTTGGCGCAAATAGTTCAGGTATGAATTCATACTTGGGTATAGAATTTAGAATTGACAAGGATTGGATAAGAATCCCTGTGTGTTGGTCTTGACCAAAAACACATCCCCACTTTCGGGATATTCTTGAAGTTGAGTCGCTGTGAGATTTTCTCTTGCCGTCGTGATGAGCAAGTGATCTAGATTTTCGCCTCCAAAAACGCAGGATGTCACATGAGGAGCAGGTAAGGCAATTTTTTTCAAAAGCTTCCCATTTTCCGGATCCCAGCAATACACTCCAAACCCTCCGTAGTGCGCGATCCAGAGTTTTCCCTCTTGATCCAGACACATGCCGTCAGGTGTACCCCATTCTTTTGGCACGCGGATGACCGTTCGATCAAAATTGATCTCGCCTGTTTCCAAATCAAACTGATATGACCTTATCTCCTGGGTAGGACTATCGATGTAATAGAAGGTTTCATTGTCGGAAGTCCAAGCCATTCCGTTGGAAATGGTAATCTTACCCAACATTTTTTCCGGACTTAGGTCTGAGGTAATCTTGTAAAGAGCACCTGATTCAGGTGTAATTTTGGTGCTCATGGTTCCAATCCATAGTCTACCGTCGGCATCGCAAGCGCCATCATTAAACCTATTGAGCGGTTGATCCTCTTCGACATCTATCAGCCAGGTCAATTTTTCAGTTTCAAGATCGTAACGCGCAATTTTTCGGTCCAAGGCTAGGATTAAATAGTCCCCCTGTCCTTCCACTACCAAAGAGAGACGCTGATTGAATTTCCGTTTGGTGGTTTTTTTGGGCACCAGATGAAATTCATACAATTCTCCTTTTTCAATATCTACCCAGAAAAAGCTTTTCCGCTTCGCATGCCAAAAGGGAGATTCTCCGAGTATGCATTGGGATTGATATAGATTGATGACTCCCATAGGTATTAACTAATTTATAAGATTATCTGCAATCATACCAGCAGTTCAAAATGACTGTTAATCCCAGCGGATAATGATGTCAATTTATTTCTCAGGCCAATAATAGGCTATTTTTTTCTTAAGGAAAGCCACGCTTCGCTCCAATTGATCCATACCGTCGACACCATCCTCAATGCTGATCCAGCTGTCAAAGCCAACTCGTTTCAATTCTGTGAAAATGGCATCGTAGTCATTCATCCCTTGCCCGATTTCACCATGGCTTAATCTTTTGACATATCCCAAAGCCCCTCCTTCTTCATTTCGCAGGTCTTCAATGGTTCCGTATTTCAAATATCGGTCGCTGGCATGCATGGTCACCACGCGCTCAGAAACTTTGTAAAGTAGATCTAGCGGATCTTCCCCAGCCAGAAAAGTATTGCTTGGATCGTAATTTACTCCAAAATTCGGATGATGGATTTTGTTGACTAGCAAACTGAACACCTCCATTTTTTGGGCAAATTCCGGATACTCCCAAAAATCATCCTTGTAGTGATTTTCCAAAATAAGGGTGATTCCTCTTTCCTGAGCATAAGGGAGACATTCCTGGATGCTTTCGGAAGCAAGTTTTACTCCTTCCTCGATAGACAGGACGGGTCTTTTTTGACCAGAGAGAACGCGGCAATAGGATCCCCCCAAAATGTATGTCATGTCAATCCAGTGTTTTTGTTTCCGGATTTCATTCTCTCGAAAAGCACGATCTGGATGTGTAAAATCCGGAGAGCAACACATCATGGGGATTACTTTGCCGGTATCCTGCACCATTTTGCGAAATTCAGGCCATTTGGTTTTATCCTCCATTTCAAGAAACCCTGCATACCACTCCAGTCCCTGAATATCAAGTGTGCAAGCTAGTGCAATCCAATCTGCAATTTTCATTGTTCCATCTTTGCAAAGCTGCTGCATAAATGCTTTGGGAAACGCGGCTAATTTGGGCATGTTGAGTTATTGGAAGGTTTTATTGTCTTTTGGGAGATTTCGCCCAATCATCGGATGTTGTTCCAGTGTCAAGACTTGTCCTGAAACTGGGCCGCTTTCGTCAGAAAGCCAAAATATGCAAGCAGCAGCAATCTCTTCGGGCCTGAGAATTCTTCCTGAAGGAGCAATAATGGAAGGGAGCTCTTCGTACCAAGTGTCCGAAAGCCCATGGAGCTTTTTCCGTTCACTTTCCCGCTCGGTAAGTACCCAGCCTGGGTTGATTTGGTTCACGCGAACACCATATTCTCGCATCAAGGAATCGCCCAAATTTCCAGTCAAAGTCATGATTGCTCCTTTGGAAACTGAATAGGCCAATAGGTTCGGCTCACCGCTCCAGGCATTAATCGAGCCGATATTAAGTACGCAGCCATTGGATTTTATAAGTTCGGGCAGGGCTTTCTGAATCAAAAGAAATGGTGCAATGGTATTGATGTCCAGTACTTTTTGGAAAAATGCACGATCCGTGTTGTGGATGTCTGAGGCAATGACCAAAGCAGCATTATTGACTACCGCGTCGATTTTTCCGAAAGTTTTCACTGCCAGATTCACCAAATTGTCTGGGCAAGTTTCGCTGGTAATGTCTTCCTGATGAAAAACCGCATGTTCAGTTCCAATTTCAGCCAGTACTTCTTCTCCCAAGTCCTGCTCCAAACCGTGAATGACCACTTTGGCACCTTCAGCCACACAGCGCTTGGCGATTGCTTTTCCGATTCCCGTCGTGCTCCCGGTTACGATGATTACTTTGTCTTTTAGTCTCATATCAAACAGGTCTCAAAATACTTTTTACTACTTGTCCTGTGTGCATTTTTTCAAAAGCCTCATGCCATTCTGTAATCGGCCATACGCCTCCGATAATCGGATTTACATCCAGCGCTCCGCTCGCAAGAAGTCCGATTACCTTTTCCCAGATGGGCCAATTATGGCTGAAGCTTCCCTGAAGACGCACATTTTTCTGGACAATCTGATCAATTGAAAAATTCAAGGGCTGAGGACCCCAGCCCACCTTTGTAATTTGACCATTTGGGCGGACCAAATCCATTGCAATTTTCAATGTGGCACTTACGCCTGCCGCATCAACAACAAGGTCAGCACCCAAGCCGTCTCGTTTTCTAGCCCAATCTGTTGCAGAATTTATGAAGGGTTCAACTCCGTATTTTCTTGCTATTTCTAATCGTCCACGATCCGATTCCAAACCAAGAATTGCTACCTCAGCCCCGCAAAGTCTTGCCACTGCTGCGCAAAGAATACCAATTGTACCAGGTCCTATTACTAGAACTCTGTCTCCTGGTTTTACATTGGAATTTCCAACTACTGAGTTGTAAGCCACGCAGCAAGGCTCGGTCAGACAGGCTTGCTCAAAGGATAGTGAATCCGGAATCCGGTGGAGGCATCTTGCCGGAACTCGGACAAATTTGGTCATCGCGCCATTCACACCATAGCCAAATCCTTTTCTTGTCGGATCTAGATTGTATAAGCCAACTCGGCTCATCGGGTTTTGAGTGTCAATGACGGCGGCAGTCTCACTGACCACCCGATCCCCAACTTTCCAACCGGTCACCCTCGCACCAAGGGATGAGATTTTACCTCCAAACTCATGGCCTAAAACCACCGGATAGTTCACTTGCCAGCTATGATCGGAAGTCCACTGATGGAGGTCGGAACCGCAGACGCCCACGTTTTCTACGGCTAGCAACACATCGTCTTCACCGATTTCGGGAAGGGGGATTTCTCTGATTTCTACCGAACCTTTGACTTCGGAATAGTTGACTACAGCTGCTGATTTTGTGGATAAAGACATGGATTAGTTGTTTTTTGGGTTGGCTGTTAGTTGTGCGTGGATGGCTTCGCAAATTTTACGAAGGGAGGTTTCAAGATCTCCATTGGCAGTTTTGAAAGCATCCGCATCGATCGTCAATGGAGCTCCAAGGACGACTAAAGGTGCTCCATATTGGGGACATTGAATCGCTTGTTCAAGAGAAAGCCCACCGACAGC
Organism: Bacteroidota bacterium; assembly: GCA_016866385.1. Classification (GTDB taxonomy): domain Bacteria; phylum Bacteroidota; class Bacteroidia; order Cytophagales; family Cyclobacteriaceae; genus Algoriphagus. Next base: position 1,406 of record VGMU01000056.1, on the reverse strand, counting down.
CTGAACAGGGATGTTAACGGATTTCACAACTTCCCGTAACTGATCAAGTGGACTTGGCATCCTATGTCCTGCTGCTCCAATTCCCCTTCGCTCATCGTATCCGATGTGGTGAATCACATAATCGCAGCCCAGATCTTCTAAAAATTTGGCGCCTTCCACCATATCTGGGCAAACCATATTGTCACCCATCACTTTGACCCCGAAGTCTTTTCCTGCTTGCACCACACATTTGATGGTCTCGGAATGAGCGCGAGCCATGACTACCACGTGGGTAGCTCCGGCTTTTGCCATCATTTCCGCTTCCAGATAGCCCCCATCCATGGTTTTAAGATCTGCAACGATCGGAACTCCCGGAAAAGCTTCTCTCAATTTTCGAACTCCGTGAAGTCCTTCCGCAAGGATCAGCGGTGTGCCAGCCTCTAGCCAATCCACTCCTGCACGCATGGCCAGGGCTGCGGTTTCCAGAGCCTCATCTATATTGGTGAGATCAAGTGATATTTGAACAATAGGTCTCATTCAGGTTATTGGGTTTAGTTGAACTCCTGAAAACAAGTAAGCGAAGCCTGCTTTCGAGATTCTTAAGTTAAACAAAAATTTAAGTCCCCGAAACCGAGATACTTAAGGAATTATTCTAGGGGTGAAAGGAATTGTAAAGGGAAATATTGACACCAAAACCGCAATTATTTTCGGTACTGTAAATGGAAATGTGCGGGTGAAGCACCTAGAAATTAATGAAACCGGAACTATAAACGGGGATGTAAAAACTGAAAATCTCGTAATCGAAATGGGCGGCAGGTACAATGGAAAGTTGGACATGAAAATGGGGCTAGAAAAGCAGCCTGAAACTGAATATAGAAAAGAGCCAAGTTTTGAAATTTTCAAAAAAGCAGAGAAGGCTAGTTGAGCAAAATGCGCTTGGCGGAATTCTTTGAGACGTCAGCACTCAGTTCTTTCGTTGATTTCAGCAGGCAAGACTGCTCAACAACTTTAATCCTATCGGATTACATTTTTTAGACTATCACCTAATCACAAGCCGCTTGCTTGCGAATTTTTACCCCTTTGAAGAATTCGCTTTTCTCTAATCTTTTCTCTCCTATAGTACTCCAAAGGATCAGCTTCACCGCCACTTTGAATTCTAGCTTCTCTGACCAAGGATCTCACATCAGTTAAAAACGCATCTTGAAGTACTTCTTGCGCCCCAACCACGTCGCCTTCTAATTGACATTGATTTAATTTTTTACGATCCACTAAAAGTGATTTGGCGAAAGCCTGAGAAATAGACTCCAAAGCCTGAATTAAGTCCTCCAAGGGGTCTTTGGTGTTATGACTTGCATCGATCATCCAAGAAATGCTTTCCCAAGTCTGCGCCTTTTCTTCTGCTCCGTTGACCAGTTCACAGAAAATCA
>VGMU01000055.1 GCA_016866385.1 Bacteroidota bacterium | reverse complement strand
TCTTTGGCACCCGTTTCAGCTGCAAAAATCTCTCCATAGGAATGCAGAAAAAGTACTGAAAATAAAAGGCTTAGGGCCAAAAATTTGCGCGACATCTACTCGTTTGGGTTAAGTCTTTTAGAAATTTGGCGCAAGTTAGAAATAATAAAGTAGATATCAAAAATCAGGTAGAACAAAAAAAGAATAAAGAAATTAACAATAAACAAAATAATATTTTCCAATTCCAGCATGCTAAACAGGACAATGAAACCTAATGCACTTAGGATACGAATGAGCATTCCAAGTAATTTAATATTCGCAAAATTTTCAGGTGATTTTTTATTTAGCCACAGACTAAGTCCACTTACCAAATAATTCAAGCCAACAGAGTACACAAAAATAGACCAGATTTCCGAATGAAGGGCCTTTGGGAATAATTGGCCTACTCCAAGGAGTATCAATCCACCCACCAAGGATACCAGAAAAAACATAGCATGGAAATTTTGACGTAGCTTCATACCTGTAGATTTAGCCCTCAAAGTTACTTTCTTTTTTGCTTTAGCACTAGCGATCTTCTTGGGTAGACTTCCAAAGAATATATCCCGCAGACATCATCCCTATGGCCAAGCCTAGGAGTAACCAAAGGGGGAACATCATGGCCGATTGTTGATGAAGCCACCAACCCAAAGCGGTGCTTCCTCCAATTAAAGCCAAAAGTTGAAAAGATAGCCCTAGGTATTTTATCCAAATCGGGGCTTCTTGATGCTTTTCAGGTTTTTCGCTGTGAGGTTTTGACATGTCTTTAAAGATAAGTCATAGATTCAGCTTTTTATTTGAGGTATGCAGAATAATTCCTGTTCCGGTTCGTTCGGTAACTGGGGTAAATGCCCTAATTTGGTATTTTGAAAAAGACACTACCTGAATGAAAAGCAGAAAACTATTTTTTGCAGGAATATTTCTCCTGTGTATGGGTGCTTGTTCTTCTGAGCGCAACACTTTTACCAATCGGGCATTTCATAACCTAACTTCACATTACAATGCTTTTTACTTAGCAGAATCTAAAATCGCTCAGGTAGAAGAGGAGATTTTGCAGAGCTACAAGGAAGATTATACCCAGCTCTTGCCGGTGATCATTGCCTATGACTCCTCCTCCATACAACAACATAAAGCAAGACTGGATTCGGCAAAAGAGCTGGCATCCATATCCATAGACTGGCATAGAATTTCCAAATGGGTGGATGACAGTTACTACTTGATTGGAAAAATTGACTACCTACAAGGGAGAACCGACGATGCAAAAAACACCTTCCGCTATGTAAATAGCCAAAGCAAGGACAAAGATTTGCGACACCAGGCCTTAATTAGTCTCCTGCAATTGTATATCGATCAAAATGCCTTAGAAGATGCCAACTTTACCATTGACTATTTATCTAAGGAAACAGAAATCAATCCGAAAAATCGACATGAACTCTTTAAAATTTTAGCGTATTACTATGAATCCAAGGCAGATCAAAATGGGGTAATTGGCTCCTTAGATCGGGCAATTACCTACAGTAAAGATAAAAAGGAGCGCTCAAGAATGTACTTCATGCTGGCCCAAAGATACCAAAGCGAAGGCTTGGACGCGCTAGCCTACGATTATTATCAAAAATCTTTGGAAGGAAATCCCCCCTACGAGCGAAATTTTTTTGCTACGCTATATTCCCAGCAAGTAGCCGAGCTCAATGCCTCCAAGGATGTGAAAAAGGTACGGAATTACTACGAAGGATTGTATGAGGATCCAAAGAACAAGGAGTTAAAAGATGTGGTAGTTTACGAGCGTGCTCTTTTTGAAGAAAAGCAAGGAGATATACCTTTGGCCGTGGAACTGCTGCAACAGGCCGCCAAAGAACCAGGAAGCCTCCCCAGGCTCAAGGGGTATATCTATGAAAAGTTGGCAAAAATTCAACTCGATCAATTCAAGAATTACCGCGCCAGCAAATACTACTTAGACTCCGCACTCAATTTTATTCCCGAGGAGGATGAAGATGCATTGGTCCTAAGGGAACAAAAGCAAACCCTAGATTCCTACGTTTTTCATTTCGAAAGAATTCAGGCTACAGATAGTTTGCTACAGCTATCCAAGTTGTCCCCTGAGGAGCAACGCAAGCGTGCTGAAACATTTTTAGAAAATGAAAAAGCAAAATTAGAAGATCAAGCACTTAAGGAAAAAACAAGCACCTCAACCTCCCTTTTTGATAACCTGCTGGCATTTGGAGATCAAGGAAATGCTTCCAGTTTTTATTTTGACAACAGTACGGCCATGCAGCAAGGGGCAATAGATTTTGTACGTACCTGGGGAAATCGTACCCTTCAAGACAATTGGAGAAGAAAAGCAGCCTTATTTGAAACTTCAACCCAAGTCATACCACCCCTGAATGTGAATGATGAACCGATGCAAGCGGATTCCCTAGGTACGGCAGGCCTTCCTTCATTAGAAAGTTTACTGGCAAATATTCCTGCTTCTTTAGAACAAATTCAGGCTGCAAATCAGGAGGTAGAAACATCTTATTTTGAATTAGGAAAACTACTGTACATCAATTTAAAAGAACCTGAACTCAGCGCACAGTACCTAGAAAAATTTATAAACAACTTTCCCAAAAGCATAAAAAAGCCTGAAGCCTACTACCTTTTGTATTTAGGTCAGAAAGAAGTGCAGGGCAGACCCGATTATTACGTGACCTTGCTCAATAGTGAATTTCCAGAATCACCTTATACCTTCTCAGTAAATAATCCCGAGGCCACTTCAGGCAACCTAGCTTACCTAGAATCTTCCAAAGGATACGAACAAGCTTACGATGCCTATTATGCAGGAAATTACAGTGAAGCAAAATCTTTAATTTTTTCCACTCTTGAAAAATATCCCTTGACCCGGAATACGGAAAAATTGCTCTTACTTAACGTGATGATAGCCGGCAAACTAGAAAGCCGAACAAATTATAGGGAGAAGCTTGAAGAGTTTATTCAGCTAGGAAAAGAAACCGCTTTGGTAGAATTGGCAAAATCCATGCTTCTGCCCCTATTGAGTCAAGAGGAGCTCGATCAGCGCGGTCAAGCAAACCAAGCAGCACCAGCAAAGGATGCCCCAGGAAAGGAAGCGATTGTAGAAAAAGAAGCCATAAGTCCCGTTGAAAACAGCCCTTATAAAATTTCTAGTGACCAGACTCATATTTTTATTTTGGTTTTATCCCAAAGCGAATCAGAATCGGCCAAGAATTTGCTTGGAGATTTAGAGAACTTTCATTCCCAATCCTTTGGGGAAGCAAGATTACGAACAGGAAATATGAGCATGAGCCAAGAGCTTACCTTTTATATAATTAGCCCATTTTCTACTGCTGAAAAAGCCATGGAGTATTTCACTACCTTTAAGAATAAATTTTCCTCTTCAGAATTGAGTGAAGAAGCAAAATCCAAGGCATTTTTCATTTCTATTGAAAACTTTCAAGTCTTAAACCAAACCAAAAACGTAGAGGAGTACCTCAACTTCTTTACTTCTACTTATCATTAATCCATGTTTAAATCGGATCAATCTTCTTCAATTGACTGGGCTTCCAAAACAATAAAGTACTTGTGGATGGCCTTTTTTGGAGGTCTGGTGTGTTTTATCCTGTTTGTTTGGCTGGTCAGCATCAATTTTCTAGGCCTTTTTGGATCCCTACCGGATTTTAAAGCCTTGGAAAATCCAGATAGCGAGCTGGCATCCGAACTCTATTCGGCAGATGGAGTCCTGCTGGGAACCTTTGCTCGAGAAAATCGAAGCCCAGTAAGCTATGAAGAGTTGGCTCCTAACTTGGTTCAAGCCCTTATTTCCACAGAAGACGAACGATTTGAAGAGCACTCTGGGATAGACTTGATTGCCATGCTTCGGGTATTTGTCAAATCTATTCTTCTTGGTCAAGATTCTGGAGGAGGCTCAACACTCAGTCAGCAAACAGCCAAAAACCTTTTCAAAACAAGAACAGATGCTAGCGCTGGTATTTTGAGTAATATTCCAGGCTTACGGATGCTTATCATCAAGACCAAAGAATGGATAGTAGCTACCCAATTGGAAAAGGCATACACGAAAAATGAAATCCTTACCTTATACTTAAATACTTCTGAATTTGGATCCAATGCTTTCGGTATAAAAACTGCATCTAAAACTTTTTTTAATAAAGACCCCAAAGACTTGTCGGTTCAAGAGTCCGCAGTTTTGGTAGGTCTTTTTAAAGCTCCTACCTATTACAGCCCCGTATTCAATCCTGAGAATTCTCTTCGGCGAAGAAATACGGTATTGTCTCAAATGGTCAAAAATGATTTTTTGACCGAAGCCGAGTATGATTCCATTTCTCAATTACCAATTGAATTGGATTATAGAGTGCAGAATCAAAACCAAGGCTTAGCTACCTATTTTCGCGAGATTGTAAAAGCAGATTTAATCAAATGGGCCAAAGAAAACTTGAAATCTGATGGCTCTGCCTATGATATTTTTGGGGATGGACTAAAAATTTATGTGACCTTAGACAGCCGCATGCAACGCTATGCTGAGGAAGCCATGAGGGAGCACATGACCGAACTTCAAAAAGCTTTTTACCAAGAAATGGGGGACAGGGATCCCTGGATTGACGAAAGCTGGCAAGTAATCCCTGATTTTCTTGAAACTGCCGTAAAACGTACCGAACGCTATCGCATTTTAAAAGAGCGTTATGGAGATCAAACCGATTCCATCAACTACAAACTGAATGAAAAAAAGGAAATGAGGGTATTCTCTTGGGAAGGAGAACGAGATACCTTGATGAGTACCATGGACTCTCTGGCCTACTACAAAAAGTTTCTTCAGGCAGGATTCCTTAGCATGGATCCACATACTGGCCATATCAAAGCCTGGGTGGGAGGTATGGACCATAAATACTTCAAGTTTGATCACGTAAAGCAAGGAAAAAGACAACCCGGATCTACGTTCAAGCCCTTCGTATATGCTGCCGCCATAGAAAATGGGTATAGCCCCTGCTATTCTGTCATCGATCAACCCGTAGAAGTCTACATTCCTGGACAGCCTGCTTGGAGCCCTTCCAACGCTGATGGTAAATTTTCTTACGAAAAAATGACCATTCGAAAAGCTATGGCACAATCCATCAATTCCGTGACTGCTTACATGATGAAAAAATTAAGCCCTAAAATTGTCATAGAAACGGCCAGAAGATTGGGGATCACCAGTGACCTGGAAGAAGTGCCTTCCTTGGCTTTAGGTGTCAATGACGTTTCCATCTTTGAAATGGTGGGTGCCTTCGGAACTTTTGTCAATAAAGGCGAACACACCACTCCCTACTACATCGATAGGATTGAGGATAAAAATGGGAATGTCATCCAACAGTTTACGCCAAAGAAAAGGCCTGCCATGAGCGAAGAGCATGCCTACCTCATGACCTACATGCTGCGAGGTGGGTTTGAAGAAGAATCGGGCACTAGCCAAGGCGTACCCTGGACCTTGCGCGAAGGGAATGAGTTGGGTGGTAAAACAGGAACAACCCAAAATGCTTCTGACGGGTGGTACATGGGACTAAGCAAAGATTTAGTTTCTGGCACTTGGGTAGGAGGAGATGACAGAGCCATACACTTCAGAAGTTGGAGTGCAGGACAAGGATCCAAAACAGCCCGTCCGATCTGGGTAAAATACATGACCAAAGTATATGCAGATCCCAGCCTAGGCTATACAAAAGGCCCATTCCCTAGACCAGAGAGGCCCCTTAGCATAGAGATTGATTGCGATAAGTACGAACAAGAAAGTCAGCGATTTGCTGATTTTGATTACGATGCCAAGAAAAATGATTTTTGAACTTCCCTCTTCCCCAGTAATACAGCCTAATTCTTAGGCTGTTTTTTTTAAATTCACTCCATGCTTTCCTCCTCTTTTCTACCAGAAGAACACCTCCACCTTCCCGATCAACCTGGTGTTTATAAATTTTTCAATCCCAATGAGGAATTGATCTATGTGGGGAAAGCCAAAAGCTTAAAAAAAAGGGTTAGTAGCTATTTCACAAAAAATAATGGGGTGAATCTCAAAACCAAAAGAATGGTCAAAGAAATCACAAAAATTGAGATCACCTTGGTTCATAGTGAGTTAGATGCGCTGTTGTTAGAAAACAACCTAATCAAAAAAGTTCAGCCCAAATACAACATCCTTCTTCGCGATGACAAAACATATCCCTACCTTCTGCTAACCAAAGAACACTTTCCCAGGATATTTCCCACTCGAAAATACCTTCCTAAAAAAGGAACTTACTTCGGTCCTTTTGCAAGCGTAAAAGCCATGAACAATGTGCTGGATTTGATTCGAGAGCTTTTTACCATCCGAACTTGCAGCCTAGACCTCTCCCCTCAAAAAATCAAGGAAGAAAAATACAAGGTCTGCCTAGAGTACCACATTGGGAATTGCCAAGGTCCCTGCATAGGCAAACAAAAAGAGGAGGATTATTTATCCGATTTGGAACAGGCAAAGCATATACTAAAAGGGAATCTTGCTACAGCCAAGTCCCATTTCAAGCAGCGCATGCAGACGCTTGCTGAAAACTTGGCCTTTGAACAAGCCCAACAGGTAAAAAATAAATTGGAGCTACTTGAGAAATACCAAGCCAAGTCCCTCATCACTTCTCCCAATATCTCCAATCTAGATGTATGTACCTTAGTATCTGATGAAAAAAATGCTTATGTCAACTACATGAGGGTAAAAAATGGAGCCTTGATTACTTCAAAAAACGTGGAACTCAAAAAGCGATTGGACGAATCGGAAGAGGAGCTGTTGGTCACTGCCCTCATTCGCCTCCAAGATCAATTCCAAAGTGATGCCCCCGAAACCTTGATCAATATTGACTTGGAACAGCCCATTGAGGGACTTCAACTCACCCACCCAAAAATTGGAGATAAGAAAAAGTTGGTAGAACTCTCTTTAAAAAATGCCATATACTACAAAAAAGAAAAAGCTTCTCTGCAGGGCCTGAATGTAGATAAAAAAGATAGGGTCATCCGGCAGCTGCAGCAAGATCTTAGTTTGCAGGAAATCCCCGATCATATCGAATGCTTTGATAATTCAAATATTCAAGGCAGTAGCCCTGTGGCTAGCATGGTATGTTTTAAAAATGGCAAACCTGTCGTAAAAGAATACAGGCATTACCATATCAAAACGGTGCAAGGTCCCAATGATTTTGCAAGCATGAAGGAAATAGTAGGAAGGCGTTACAAAAGACTCCTGGAAGAAGGAGTACCTCTCCCAAAATTGGTGGTAATCGATGGAGGAAAAGGACAGTTGTCTTCTGCGATTGAAGCCTTGCACGAGTTGGGTATTTATGGAAAAATGCCCATCATAGGGATTGCCAAGAGGCTAGAGGAGATCTACTTTCCAGGCGATCAATTCCCTCTACATATAGACAAAAAATCCGAAAGTTTAAAGTTATTGCAGCGAATCCGAGACGAAGCCCATAGATTTGCCATTACTTTTCACCGACAGGTGCGCAGTAAGAAGGCGATAGGAAGCCAGCTGACAGAGATTGAGGGTATTGGGAGTAGTAGCATTCAAAAATTACTCCAGCACTTCAAATCCCTACGTAAGCTTGAGCTCGCCAAAGAGGAGGAAATTGAAGAACTGATTGGAGCTACAAAAGCCAAACTCGTGAACGCTTGGATACAAAAAAAGAAAGGGGCCTAAGCCCCTTTTTGATTTTTACCACTCCCATACGGAGTTTTCAAATTCTAACAATTGGTACTCAAATGCCAAGGCATCGAGGTAGGCCTGCATCTTTCGTCGCTCTGCAGGTGTATTCTTATTGACCAAATCGATGATCAAGGCATCGTCCTGATTAGTATAGCGGGTGACTACCGAACGAAAAAGTCGAGATTCAAAGGCCTTGTCATAGGTCAAGCTCTTGGAAATATTTTGAAAATTAATCCAACGAGCATCCGGATGATTGGCAAAATGCTTGATGAAGTCCTTGTACCTAATAAATCCAATAGTCTTTTGAAATCCAACTCCAGTATTTGGATCAGCATTTGTTTCTGAAGGCATCAACAACTGTATGTATTTGATGTCAAATTTGAATTGCGAATGTTGACGATCAAAAACAAAATCTTCTTTAAAATCTAAATAGTACAACTGTTTGATGAAAATGGAGTCTTTAAAATCAGTTTTCCAAAAAGCTGAGTCAAATTCTGGAATGGAAAGAGGTTGAGTAAAATCTTCGTCTGCAAATACTTCTATGGCATTTTGTTTTACGGCTTGATAAATTTGATTAATGATGCCATTCTCCCGGGTATCCCCAGATCCATAGAGGGGTACATTGTATTTTTCACGAAGGTCTATTCTCCTCCAAACTGAAATTTGATACATCTTATCCTCTTCTCGGATTCGCTTTACAGAGTAAACCGTATCCATGGCATATTGCCTTCGACCTATCCCTGAAGGCGTTACAGAAGTAGCCACTTGAGCTAAAGCATCTACCTGAAAGATGATGCCTAAAAGGAGGGCTATCCAGATGTATCTAAGTTTAAAGTTCATAGCATTTTCATTTAATCCTTCTCGAAATCCTTATTTTACCCTTACGGTGATCACTCCTCGGAAATCCATAGGAATTTTTTCTCCTCTAAAATTGGTTCTAGTGATTTGATTGATTCGAATCACGATGATGTCTCCCGCGGCAGCACTACCTAGTAAGCCCCTCAAACCCGCACCAATAGCAACAGGAGCTCCTCTAGGCACTTCATTTCGTACCAAGGTAATTTCTCCTCCTGTCACTGCAAAATTGGCGTCTCTAGCCATAGTCCTAGCAAAAGTAGGATCTGATTTGGCAACTATTTTTACCCCACTCAAAACGTTAGTAGTCTGGGCTTGACTGATATCCAGTTCGGAACCATTGGCAGCTAACACGCTGATGGTAGGATTAGGGACTGGCTTGATATCGAAGGTTTCGTCTCCTATCTTATTTCCTCCACTGCTCACTCCAATAGTCACCTTTCCACTAGCATTTGGAATGATGGTCACTTGTCCAGCTTTTGCACCTTTAATTTTATCCCCGTTGGTAACAGTAAATTCAGGAGCATAGGTATTTCCCAGTGCCGGTACATCAATACTCAAATCGTTGGCACAGCCTGCGTAAAGTTGTTGGACTACCTCTGAAGTAATTTTTATGACAGGCTGAGCTACATAATATTCGTATTCAATAGGCAGCACCTTGTCTTCTCCACCTACATTGGTAATAATCTCTCCTCGCAATAATTTTTTTGCCAAGCCCCTATCGTCATAGGTTCCTGCTGGAGTAGCAGTAAACTCTATTTTTCCAAATCCTTTTTCGTCTACCGGAATCGCTCGACCATCCAAGGTCATGGTGGGAGTAGCTGAAGAAGAAGAAGAGGCAATGAACATGGTTCCCTCAAACTTAGTTCCTGCGGCTACCACATTAGAAATAGCCGAAATCTTGGCTTCTGTAATATCTGCTTTGAAATAAAAAGAACCGATGGTATTGGCCATGGTAGTCAAGGCCTCGCTCTCAATATTCAACACTTCATTTTGAAATTGGGAAAGGATGGCTAGTACAGCACCCACGGGGGACTTCACAAAATTCAAGGCAACGAAACTTTTATTTTTAACTTCTAAGTCGTTTGCAAACAATTCGATCTCTGCCGCATCTCGGGCAATGGGCCTAAAGGTCAAGTTAGTTATTCCTACTCCCTTTAATATTCCCTCTATCGCTTTGGGATAGTCATTTAGCTTTTTCTTTAACTCCTCTCCTTTGCCTTGGTTGGCAAACATGTTGCCTGCTGCTTCCGTATTCTTTAGAGCAGCATTTACAAAGTTTCCACTTTCATTTTTGGCGTTGGATTGCTCTATAAGTTCTTTTTTAAGACCTTCTAGGTATTCGTAAATTTCTTTGGTGGCAGCCCGAACTTTTTTGGAGGCATCCACTTTTGGAAAATCTTTAGGATTATTGCCCTGCTGGGCAATAGTGTATTCTATAGAACCCACCATGGATTCATTTTTCAATACGTAGTTCTTGGAAGTTCTTTCCATCCCATCGTTGAGAAGGACAAACTTCTGGAGAATCTGATTACTTACCTGTAGGGCCAAAAGGGCCGTCAGTACCAGGTACATCATCCCGATCATCCGCTGTCTAGGTGTTTCCTTAGCTCCTGCCATGTGTGTTTAGTCGATATGGAAGTTTAGCTATTTATTACCCTTTCAAGGCAGAAAGCATACCGCCATAAATTTTGCTTAGCGCGCCTACGTTTTGATTCAATTTAATTAGCTCTTCTTTAAATGCTTGAGACTGCTGTCCTGCCTCAGTAAAGCTTGACATAGCCGTAGACATTTGCTTGTAAAACTCAGATCTCGCTTTTTTCTGTTCGGCGGTATCTTGAAGTTCCAATTCGTAAACTGCATTTAAGGCAGCAAGATTTTTAGTGACCAACTGAATTTGAGTCTTATAAGCCTTAGCATCTTGAGAGGCAGAAGACATTTCCATCAGAGCAGCGGCAGTCTGTGCGTAAGATTCATTCATGCTAGCCAAGGTTTTTGATGCAGCCTTTACCTGAGTCGCATATTCTGTTGTAGCCACTGCAGCATCAGCAAGATTGCCCATGCGTTCTGCAGAGGAGGCTAAATTGGCCATGCCTTTTCCCAAACTTTCTATCAGCTCTGGACCAATATTTGCTTTAAACAACACCTCATCAAGTTGTGCGGCAACTCCATCTGCGTGTGCAGGTCTTTTTGGTGTAGGCTTGGCAGTGCCTTCTTCATCCAATTCTGGGTAAACTTTACTCCAATCCACTTCCTTGGGGGAGGGTTCAAAAGCAGCTAAGAAAAAAATAACTGCTTCAGTAGAAAGACCAATTCCAATCATCCAATTGGCGCCCTGCCAATCTAGGATTTTAAACATTGCTCCTAAAATTACTACCGCGGCGCCAATGCCATAAATTTTAGGCATCACCTTGGAATAAAAGAAATTATTGTTACTTGCCATAGGTTGTGGAATTAATGTGGTAAGAATTTGGGGATGAGAAAATTACCTTCTCATACGTTTGTTAAGCTTTGCATCCATAGAGGCAGACCTTCCGATAAAGGTCATCACGGTACGAAAGCCAATATGAGCGTGGGATACATCTTGGTACTCGTAGGTACGAGTAGAAGTTTCTAAATAATGTGCAATATCCTTCCAGCTACCGCCTCTAACGACTTTTCGAGGCTCAAGAGGATCTATGTAAACCGGGTCAAGATCCCAAGTCTCCGTGCGAGAGGTTTCCTTGAAAGCATCTAATACCCATTCGGATACGTTTCCTGACATGTTGTACAAGCCAAAACCGTTGGGCGCAAATACGTCTACCGGAGCCGTATAGGTAAATCCATCATCAATGTAATTTCCTCTTCCAGGTTTGAAATTAGCCATCAAACATCCTCTCTTATTCTTAAGGTATGGGCCTCCCCAAGGGTATTTGGCTATTTCTTTTCCTCCTTTTGCCGCATATTCCCATTCTGCTTCCGTTGGAAGTCTAAAGGCAGGAAGATCAAATTCCAAATCGTCGTTTGCTCGCAAATGATAGGATCTCCATTCGCAATATTTTTGAGCCTGATCGTAGCTAACTCCTACCACGGGATAGGTATCAAAGGCAGGATGGTCAAAGTAAAACTCCATCAAAGGATCTCCATAGTGGTAGGAGAAACTTTGAGACCATACAGTAGTATCGGGCTTTAGATCGTTGAGTGTAAAGGTTGGGGCAGTTTTTAACGTCGTCGGAGTACCTGTTTCGTATTGACCTGATTTTACCGTCTCCAAAAATTGTCGGTACTTGTTATTGGACACTTCGTACTTGTCCATGTAAAATTCTGAGATGGTCACTTGCTTGTTGAGAGAAGATTGCGTGTAGGCTATATCTTCGTCATTTTGACCCATCCAAAAAGTACCCGATTTGATGGGTACCATGTCCAAGGGAAGGTTTTGCTTCCATCGTTCCCGCTTAGGAACTCCAGTCACCTCCCCTTTTCGGTTATATTTATCGCTTGCTAGTCCCTTTTTGTTGAAAAGCCCGCAGCTTGGCAACAGGGTAATGAGCAACAGCCCTAGGGCAAGCGGAAGAATTTGTACCTTCATCTTAGTGTGCATAAATCATTTTTTAATCTTATCAAATTCTTGGCCAAACTCTATCAAACCAAAAAAAAGACCTCGAAAGTTAGTGCATTTTGCACCAATAAACCAAATTTTTGAGGTATAGACCCAAATTTCACCTTAGCTATGGGAACTAAAAAATAGTCCCAAAGTTTCCGGATTCTATCAAAACCTAAACCTCGGCGTTCGTTGGATCACGCGATCCACTGTGCGCTCTATCTCTGACCAAGTGTACCTCAACATCAATTCATGAGAAGTTGGCGATTTTGCCTCCAAACCTCCCACCACCAAATCAAAAGCATATCCTAGCCGTAAACTATTGTCATTCAATAAACTATATCCCAAGATTAAAGAAACAGATTCCTCCCCTCTGTAGGCGAAGCCTGCATTGATTCTATTTTGAAGTGTTGCTATAACGCTTAAGTCGTAGGATAAAGTATGTGTCCCAATGGATTTTAATAAAATAGAAGGCTCAATCCTCAATTGCCCTATGGGCTTCAACCGATACCCAAGCAAGAAATAATTGTGCATGGTAAGTTGATTACTGTACGCACCATCCCCAAAGTCAAAGGAGGGTTGATTGAGGTGGCGCGCACTTAAACCTGCATAAATATCCCCTCTGTCCAAGAGAATTCCTGCACCAGCATCCACCCCTACAAGGTTTTCACTTCCCGATTGAGGCAGATTAGGTTCAGGATTAATTACCACCAATTCTCCATAATCCAAGCCCCTATTTACCGCACCTACATAAGCCCCTACACTAAGTAAACTTCTCTTGATTTTTTTATGATAACTTCCTAAAAAATTAATTTCTAAGGAATTACTTACTCCGATCTGGTCATTGATTACCGTAAGTCCATAGCCTACAGGAGAAGACTTCCCTCTTCCTTGGGCAGTAATTACTTGGGTAATAGGAGCCCCCCCAG
>VGMU01000054.1 GCA_016866385.1 Bacteroidota bacterium | reverse complement strand
CTCATATTCATTGGTCTCACCAACTACCTTTTTTAGAAATGAGTTGCTCATTGAAAATTAGTTTGTTTGAATATCCGCAATTTTGCCAATTGATTCAATAGGAAAGATAAAAGTGGAGGATAATCCTGTAAGTGTCCCTAAATAACAGACGGTTTAAAATTGAAGAAAAACTGTTAAAGCTCATATTGCCCAATTTTAGCAGCATCTAATTCCCTCAATACCCATATTTCCCCTTCCACCGTTTGGAAAGGAAGGCGCGTAGTTCCTGCTCCCGAGCGTTGTCCCCAGGTTGGTAGAGGGTGGTCCCTTTGATGTCCTCGGGAAGGAATTCTTGATTCACAAAGTTGCCCGGGCCATCGTGGGAGTACTGGTAGGCTTTACCATAGTTCAACTCTTTCATCAATGCCGTAGGAGCATTTCGCAGTGCCAAGGGAACAGGCAGGTCACCTGTTTGCTTCACCAAGGCCTGGGCCTGGTTGATGGCCAAGTAAGCCGCATTGCTCTTGGGTGAGCTGGCCAAGTAGGTGACGCATTGGGACAAGATGATGCGTGATTCTGGGTAGCCAATTAGTTTGACCGCGTCAAAGCAATTGGTGGCCAATAGCAAGGCGTTCGGGTTGGCATTCCCAATATCCTCCGAAGCAAGGATAACCAGTCTCCGCGCAATAAAGGTCAATTCCTCTCCTCCTTCAATCATCCGAGCCAACCAGTACACCGCCGCATTCGGATCGAAACCGCGGATGGATTTGATAAAGGCGGAGACGATGTCGTAATGCTGCTCTCCGGACTTGTCATACAGCGCTACTTTTTGTTGGGCTACCTGCATGACGCGCTCGTCGGTGAGGGTGCAGGGATTTTCGGACAAGCTTTCGATGACGATCTCCAGCAAGTTGAGGAGTTTTCGTCCATCGCCACCGGAGATTCGGAGCAAGGCATCCGTTTCTTGGAGGATCACCTCCTTTTTTTTCAGTTCAGCATCCTGGTTCAGTGCTTGGTGAATCATGGCTTCCAAGTCGGCCTTTCCCAAAGGATGCAGGGAAAATACTTGACATCGGGAGAGTAGGGCGGCATTGACCTCAAAAGATGGGTTTTCGGTGGTAGCCCCAATAAGTCGGATGCTCCCTTTTTCTACTGCCCCAAGCAAGGAGTCCTGCTGGGATTTATTGAAGCGATGGATCTCATCGATAAAAAGAACTGCCCCTTGTTGGAATTTGGCTTTTTCGAGCACCTCTCGGATGTCTTTTACCCCTGCATTGATTGCACTGAGGGTGTAGAAAGGGGCTTTGATTTCATTGGCAATGATGTTGGCGATGGTCGTTTTTCCAACTCCTGGAGGTCCCCAAAGAATCAGCGAAGGCACATTACCGGATTTGATCGCTTGGTGCAAAAAAGACTGGGGTCTGGACAGGTGTTCCTGGCCAATCAGTTCCTCCAATCGGCTTGGTCGCATGCGTTCGGCTAGTGGGGTGGGGTTCATTTTTTAGAGGCAAGAGATTAAGGTTGTACCAAGAACGAAATAATATGTACCAAGTACAAAGTACAATGTACCAAGTAGGGCAATCAGGTAATTGTATGTTTCTTCTTTATTCTCCAATGGGCGTTGGATATTTGATATTATTTTGGAGTATCTAGACCTAAAATGCTGTATGAATCAGAATCCCTACTTTGTACTTAGTACTTGGTACTTTGTACTTCATTAAATTTTAGAAATCAATCTAAATCTTGCCTATCCGTTTCCCAAACTCCTCCAAGTGAACGTCACCAAAGTCGAGGTGGGTAACAAAGCGAACCAGGTCCTTGCCAAACTTTACTCCTTTGATGCCTTTGTTGCTTAATTCCTGCAGGTAGGTCTCCGGGCTAATTCCCTCCAATCGGGCAATGACAATGTTGGTGGCCACAGGAAGTACTTCTACCACTTGAGGTGCCTTCAATAGGAACTCACCTAGGCTTCGCGCACGTCGGTGGTCTTCCTTCAGGCGCTTTACCTGATGATCCAAGGCATAGATTCCCGCTGCCGCCAGAAATCCAGCCTGTCGCATGCCGCCCCCAAAGACTTTTCGCACCTTACGGGCACGATTGATGCCTACTTTTGAACCTAAAAGCACGGATCCAATCGGGCAACCCAAGCCCTTGCTCAGGCAGATGGAAATGGTGTCAAATAAGTTACCCCATTCCGCTGGAGCATCGCCTGTTTCGACCAAGGCATTGAACAGGCGAGCGCCATCGAGGTGCAATTTGAGCCCTCTTTCTTGACACAGCGCATGGATGGGCCTTACCTCATCTAGCGTGTAGATGCTTCCGCCGCCCTTATTCATCGTATTTTCTATCGAAACAAGCGTAGTCTCCGGCGCATGCACATCGTCCGGGTTGATGGATTCGGCCACTTGGGAAGCGGTGATTTTGCCCAAGTCCCCAGTCAGGAGCTTTACCGAGGCCATGGAGTTGGCCATGATGCCTCCCCCTTCATACAGGTAGATATGGGAGTGCTGGTGGCAAATGACTTCCTTTTGAGGGCCAGTATGCAAGCGGATGGCAATCTGGTTGGTCATCGTGCCGGAAGGGCAAAATAGCGCTGCTTCCTTTCCAAAAAGGGCGGCAATCTTTTCTTCCAGGGCATTGACAGTAGGATCCTCTCCAAATACATCGTCTCCCAGGGGAGCGGCGTACATGGCTTCGCGCATTCCAGCACTGGGCTTGGTGAGTGTATCGCTTCGTAAATCTAGCGTCAGCATAATTATTTTTCGTCTTTTTTAAAGAATAGGTCTAGGCTACTTTTTCGCTTTTGAAAGATTCCCTCCATATCCGAAAGTTCCAAGTTCAGTGCTTTGGTGGAAATTTGAATTTCTACCAAGGAAATCCCCAAGGAGATCAGCAGGGACACCATGCTGATGACAAAGGTCCAATTGGCCGCATCCGTAAATCCTTTGAATAGCAAAAACATGCAAATCACGCAGAGCAAAAAACTAAACACCCCGAAAAGTTGCATGTTTTTAATCAGAGTCAATCTTCTGCGGAGGTTGTGAATTTGTTCCACGATGATTTCCTGATCTGGGTCTTTCAGGTAATTTTTGTGTAGTCCTCGGATCAAGGTGGCGATGGCCAAAAAGCGATTGGTAAATGCCAGCATCAATAAAGTGATGGCAGAGAATAATAGGGCAGGAGTGGAGAGTTGGAGTTCCATGGAACTAGCGTAGGTCTAGGCTCTAAGTTGAGAAAAAGAAATGAAAAAGCCCGCTCCCAACTTTCCAATTCATTTAAATTGGAAAGCTAAAGAGTGGGCTTCAAGAAAATTTAGTGCTTACAAGTGGATGACCTCGTCGTAAGCTGCTGCTGCTGCCTCCATGATGGCTTCGGACATGGTGGGGTGCGGGTGTACCGTCTTGATCAATTCGTGACCGGTTGTTTCCAGTTTACGAATCGCTACGATCTCAGCGATCATCTCGGTGACATTGGCACCGATGAGGTGAGCGCCCAAGAGTTCTCCGTATTTCTTATCAAAAATTAATTTGACAAAACCCTCTTTGGCTCCAGCAGCTGAGGCTTTGCCAGAAGCAGAAAAAGGAAACTTTCCTACTCGTACTTCATATCCAGCAGCTTTGGCCTTGGCTTCGGTCATGCCTACAGAGGCAATCTCTGGAGAGCAGTAGGTACATCCTGGGATATTGCCATAATCCAAAGGTTCTGGATGGTGGCCTGCAATTTTTTCTACGCAAATGATTCCTTCAGCTGAGGCGACGTGCGCCAATGCAGGGCCCGAAACCACATCACCTATGGCATAGTAGCCCGGCATGTTGGTTTGGTAATATTCATTGACTTGGATTTTTCCTTTGTCTACCAAAATTCCTACCTCTTCCAAACCTATATTTTCAAGATTGGATACCACGCCTGCAGCAGAAAGTACGATATCGCATTCCAGGATTTCCTCCCCCTTACTGGTTTTGACATGGACCTTGCAGCCTTTTCCTTTGGTATCTACTGAGGTAACTTCAGAGGAGGTCATGATGGAGATGCCAGACTTTTTGTAGGTTTTTTCCAAGGCTTTGGAAACCTCTTCGTCTTCCACAGGGACGATACGATCCATGTATTCTACGATGGTCACCTTGGTACCGATAGCATTGTAGAAATAGGCAAATTCTACGCCTATAGCTCCTGAACCTACTACTACTAGGCTAGCAGGTTGCTTTTCCAGGGTCATGGCTTTTCTGTAGCCAATTATTTTTTCGTTATCAATTTTAAGCGTGGGAAGTTCTCTAGCCCTAGCGCCAGTTGCGATGAGGATGGAATTGGCAGAGAAGGTAGATTTTTTTCCACCGGCATCAGCCACTTCCACCTTTTTCCCAGGAAGAATTTTTCCCCATCCCGAAATGACTTCAATTTTATTTTTTTTCATCAAAAATTGCACTCCCTTGCTCATGCCATCGGCTACGACTCGGCTACGCTTCACCATGGAGGAAAAATCTGCATCTGCTTCTTTTACATGGATGCCGTAATCACTCGCATGCTGTATGTACTCAAAAACCTGGGCACTTTTTAAAAGGGCCTTGGTAGGGATGCATCCCCAGTTGAGGCAAATTCCGCCCAATTCTTCTGCTTCTATGATGGCTGTTTTCAAGCCAAGTTGGGAAGCACGAATGGCAGCCACGTAGCCTCCCGGCCCGCTACCTAGTACGATCAAGTCAAATGCAGTGGATGACATAGAATAAGGTGTTGATGATAAAAATTACTTCGCAAAATTAGGCCTTTTGTATTCAGAAAAAAATCTTACATCTCAAGGGCCTTTTGTAACTAAATCCTATCTCCAGAAAGGACCTATTTGGGCTAGAGATAAAATTTTTTTAGACTAGAATAGAACCCATTTTTCTTTTTTCTCCTGGGGTAGAATCCCTTACTATGTAGCGCTTTTATGGGAAAAATTGAACGTAAAAAGTCATGGATTATTTTTTTATTTTTGGGCCAAACAAATTGAGAATCGATATGGGATTACTTACGGGCAAAGTGGCACTGGTGACGGGTGCTTCCAAGGGTATAGGCAAGGCAATAGCAATCAAGTTTGCTCAAGAAGGAGCTCAGGTGGCTTTTACCTACCTCTCTAGCGTGGAAAAGGGTGAGGCTTTGGTTGCCGAATTAAGTGCATTTGGGGTCAAAGCAAAGGGGTACCGTTCGGATGCTTCCAACTACCAAGCTGCAGAAGAATTGGTCAACGCCGTGGTGGAGGATTTTGGAGCCTTGGATATTTTAGTCAACAATGCCGGAATTACCCGAGACAACCTGCTCATGCGGATGACGGAAGAATCCTGGGATGAAATCATGAATGTGAATTTAAAGTCATGTTTCAATACAGTTAAGGCTGTCGCCCGTACGATGATGAAAGCCAAGTCGGGTTCTATTATCAACATGACCTCGGTGGTTGGGGTCAAGGGAAATGCAGGCCAAGCCAATTATGCAGCATCCAAAGCTGGAATCATAGGGTTTACCAAATCGGTAGCCTTGGAATTGGGTTCTAGAAATATTCGCTGCAATGCGGTAGCTCCGGGATTTATAGAAACGGAGATGACCGAGGTATTGGACGAGAAAACAGTTCAGGGCTGGAGAGATGCCATCCCGATGAAACGAGGAGGGCAGCCTGAAGAAATTGCCGAGGTATGTGTATTTCTAGGATCGGATCGAAGCAGCTATATCTCCGGCCAAGTGATCCATGTGAATGGAGCCATGTATACTTAACCTTTGAGGTCTTCATTAGACCTCGAAGGTTTAATTAGTACGCTTTGAAACCTTCGAGGTTTTGGTAAACCTCAAAGGTTATTACTGCTAACCTTTGAGGTCTTCATTAGACCTCAAAGGTCTAATTTTTCAGAATACAACCTCTACAAATCCTCAAATTCTAGAAATTCTAATTGATTATCTTCTTCCCAAAGGTGATTTTTTTCAAACTCAATGATACCTCCAAACCAGTCTAATACCCAATCGATTTCAACTAGACTTTCATTTTTAAAAAAGAAGGTTCTATAAGATGAATAGTTCCAATTTTTAAAATCTTGAATTATTCCATGTTTTTGTGGATTCCAATGAATGTATTTGATGACCTCGGTTAAATAACTATCTGTATTGATTTGTTTTCTTTTGAATTTTTTTTGAAAGAGCCCTCCATGCCTTTCAAAGACCTTATTGTAAGATTTGGAATAAGAATTCAAGAAATTAGAAAATGCAAAAAGTGCAGCAGCCTCATTTGTTGACTCCTTTACTAGAACTAAAAAATGAAAATGGTTTGGGAGTAAGCAATAGCACAATGAAGCAAAATGTTTGGCGCAAAAATCAGCGTACCTTCTAAGAAAGTAGGCGTAATTGCTTGCATTTCTGAAAAGAAGTTCATCTCCAATTGTTCGTGAATAGATATGGTAAATTTTTCCAGGGACTAATGGATCATACATAAAAAATCAGTTTAAAAAGTTGATACCTAACCTTTGAGGTCTTTTTCAGACCTCGAAGGTTTTAATAACGCTAAAAAGGAACTATGAAACCTTCGAGGTTTTGGTAAACCTCAAAGGTTATTACTGCTAACCTTTAAGGTTTTTTTTTGACCTCGAAGGTTTTTTATTTTTCCAAGAACGGATAACGATAGTCTGTAGGAGATACGAAGGTTTCCTTGATGGTTCTAGGAGATACCCAACGGAGTAAGTTGATCATGGAACCGGCTTTGTCATTCGTTCCAGAGGCTCTTGCTCCACCGAATGGCTGCTGTCCTACCACGGCGCCTGTTGGCTTGTCGTTGATGTAGAAGTTGCCCGCCGCATTTTTCAATTTCTGGGTTGCCAGTTCGATGGCGTAGCGGTCCTGGGAGAACACCGCTCCTGTAAGTGCATAAGGGGAGGTTTGATCTACCAGTTCCAGTACGGTTTCAAAATGCTCTTCATGGTACACGTATATGGTCAAAACTGGGCCAAAGATCTCCTCGCACATGGTGGTATACATGGGATCCTGCGTTAGCAGGACAGTAGGCTCGATGAAATACCCTTTTGACTTATCATACTTTCCACCAGCCACTACTTCTACCGTGGGGTTAGCCTTGGATTGGTCGATGTAATTTGCAATTTTGTCAAAGGACTTCTCATCTATGACCGCATTGATAAAATTGCTGAAGTCTTCTGTTCCTCCCATACTCATGGAGGACAAATCTTCGATCATGTATTTTTTCACCTCTTCCCACAAGTTGCTTGGGATATAGGCCCGAGATGCGGCCGAACATTTTTGGCCTTGGTATTCAAATGCCCCTCGCACCAAGCCCACCGCCAAGGCTTTAGGATCTGCAGATTTGTGCGCAAGAACAAAATCTTTGCCTCCCGTCTCACCCACAATTCTAGGATAGGACTTATATCGAGATATATTTTCACCCACTGTCTTCCAGATGTGTTGAAATACACCCGTGGAACCTGTGAAATGTATACCTGCAAAATCAGGATGTTTGAAAATCACATTTCCTGCAGTAGGGCCATCTACAAATATCAAGTTGATTACTCCATCAGGCACACCAGCTTCCTTGAAAACCTCCATCAGTACCTGAGCCGAATAAATTTGAGTGTAGGCAGTTTTCCATACCACGGTATTGCCCATCAAGGCTGCGGAAGTGGGTAAATTGCCGGCAATGGCTGTAAAGTTGAACGGGGTCAAGGCAAATACAAATCCTTCCAGGGGACGTTGTTCTACTCTATTCCAGACCCCGGGCCCAGATATGGGAGGCTGTTGCCCGTAAATTTCGCTCATGTATTTTACGTTGAAGCGCAAAAAATCAATCAGTTCGCAGGCCGAATCAATTTCTGCCTGAAAGGCATTTTTGGATTGCCCAAGCATGGTGGCGGCATTGATTTTGTATCGATAGGGGCCAGCAAGTAAATCGGCTGCTTTGAGAAAAATGGCCGCACGCTGCTCCCAAGCCAAATTTTCCCAAGCTTCCTTAGCACCTAATGCTGCTTGGATGGCCTGTTCCACATGACTACTATCTCCTTCATGAAAATGACCCAAAATATGTCCGTGGTCGTGGGGGGGAGAGATGGGTCGGGTTTTATTTGTTCTCACCTCTTCTCCTCCTATGTACATGGGGATATCAAGCTGCTGAGTTCTTAGAAAAGTCAGCATGGCTTGAAGCTCTTTGCGCTCTGGACTACCAGGAGCATAGGCTTTCACTGGTTCATTGACTGGAGTGGGTACATTGAAAAATCCCTTTAACATAGAATTTGTAGTTGTCTGATTGGAAAATGCGAAGATAATGTTTCTACAGAAATGCTGCAGCGCTTTTACTTACAAAAGCAGTTCAAGTTCCTGAAGATGGCGAATTTCATAGGTTGGAATCAGATCAATTTTTTTTTCCGAAGGATTAAAGAATACCTGGTCGATAGCCGCCCGCTGGGCTCCTAAAATATCGGAGCTGGGATTATCTCCAATCATCAAACAGACACTGGCTTCTGCTTCCAATTGATCTAGGGCATACTGAAATATTCTTGGGTCAGGCTTTCGAAAGCCGGTGGTTTCTGAAGTGACGATGAGGTCAAAATACCCTTGCAGTCCAGAAGATTTAATTTTTTTTTGTTGAGACTCCTCAAACCCATTAGTTATCACATGCACCTTATATTTTTTTTTGAGGTAACTTAGAATTTCTTTAGAGTAGGGGAAAAGATGGGATTTGGAGGAGGTAAAGTGTAAAAAATCTTCTTCCAACTCACCGATGGGTGAATGGGACTGCCCTCCTGCATGGGCAATAATTTGTGGAAATCTTTCTTTTCTCAGGTGGTATTTATCGATTTTCCCCACATTGTACTGGTCCCAAAGCTTAAAATTAACCTCATAAAAAGAATCGAAAAATTTTTCGAAGCTAGGAATCCCCCAATCTTCTAGGCGATGTTTGGTGTAAAGTTCGGCAAGGGATTCTTTTACGTTTCGATCGTAGTCCCAGAGGGTATGGTCTAGATCAAAAAATAGATGTTGGTAGGTTTTCAAACTGGAATTAGCGTCTATACTGGTTATTTTCGATTTTATTGGAAGCCAATTCCCGATTGGATTTCAAGATCTCTAGGGTTTCCTGGTCTTTGATGAGCTTGGGATCCTTCTGAATAAACTTGAAGATTTGTGGTATGATCTCTAAGGACTCTTCCAACAGGTAGTAAAACATCCACTGATCTACTCTTCTGCTGCCCAATAATCCTGCATTTTTCAAATAAATCAAATGCCTGCTTGTCTTGGTTTGAGTAAAATCCAAGATGAGCTCCAAATCGGAAATACTCAACTCCTTATTGACCATGAGTAAATGGATGATTCTTACCCGAGGTTCTTCAGATAGGGCCTTAAAAATTCGCAAACCATAGGGTAAACTTATATTTTTGAGTCTCATTTGTAAGTTTTAACTTCGGAAGAGGAAATCGTTTTTATTTTTAACTCAAATTGCAATATTCTCGTAATTGAATCTAGGACTTTGAATCCCTGAACTCCACGCTCTGTGAAAATTACCAATTTACTTTCTCTTCTTCTGGTTTTGGCATTATTTTTCCTATCTCAATTTTCTTTGGCTCAAGATAGGCAAGAAAAAAAAGTCATTCAACTTTCTGGGATTGTATTAAATGCAGATAGTACAGATGCCGTCCCTGGGGTAAATATTTATGTCCCAAAAAAGGGAAGAGGAACGGTTTCGGGTCGATTTGGGTACTTTTCTATGCCAGTTCTCGAGGGAGACACTATCCTGTTTACCTTTATTGGACTGAAGAAACAATCATTTATTGTCCCAGAAAAGGTAGAGAACGATAGAATTTCCTTGATTTTAAACATGGAGGTGGATGAAATTGCCCTTGCGGAAATCGAGGTAGTGCCCTATCCTACCGAGGAAGAATTTAAACAAGCGGTATTGGCCATGACTGTGGTCGACCCTATGTCTATCAGCCGAAGCAACATGCGGCCGGAGATGCTGTTGCGCTGGGCTGAATCCATGCCTGCCTCTGGAAATGAAAACTTCAGGTATTTCCAAGAAGGGCAGCTTCTTCAAAATCAAGATATTTATGGGCCTAGGCCCTTACGAATTTTGGATCCCTTTGCCTGGTCTCAGTTTATTCGTTCCATCAAACGGGGAGACTTGAAAAGTAAATAAAGCGCCTGGCCTAGGACTTCAGGGAATCTCAATAAATCCTGAATAAAGATTTGGTCAATTTTATTTTTAGGAGTATCTTTGTGCCTCATTTCAAAAAAAGAAACGAAAATCTAGTTATATCATGAAAAAAGATATTCATCCCAACTATAGAGACGTGGTGTTTTACGATACCTCCAGCGAATTCAAATTTTTGACGAAGTCTACGATCGAGACCAGTGAAACTATACAGTGGACCGACGGCAATACTTACCCTGTGTTCAAAATTGAAGTAAGCTCGGAATCTCATCCTTTCTATACAGGAAAGAAAATGTTGTTGGATACGGCGGGCCGTGTGGAAAAATTCAACAAAAGATACGCAAAGAAGTAAGTGCAAGCACTCTTCATCTAAAAAGTCTCCTGGAGCTAAGAATCTGGGAGACTTTTTTATTTTTGTTGTATGAACAAACTTTCCTTGTTTGACGATCCAGCCATCCGTGGATCTTTGCTTCCTTTCACCTTTACTCGGCCTGTTGCTGACCTGAGGGTCGGTATCCTGAAGATTGCTGAAAAATGGGAAATGATTTCTGGGGCAAAGGCATCCTATTGGACTCAGGACTATTTGCAAAAAAAATTTCCTAGGACTAGCGGTAGAAGTATGGCAATCAATGGATCCTGGTTGCCCGATGCCAATTCCTGGCCCATAGTAATGAGTTTGAAAGAAGATGAGGCATTGTATTTCGGTAAAACCCTTCTCGCTAGTCAACTGCAAGGAGAGGAGGCCAACCTTAACTTTGTTCAAGAAAAAAAGACGATACAGCTCGAGCAAGACCCTTTGCTCCTTCAAAAGACCTGGCACATTTTTCAATTTAACGGATCGGAAATTCAAAAAGACTTTGATTTGCTTACTTCGGGTAGGGTTTCTGAACCTTTGCTAGATTCCCATACCAAATGTTATGGTCAAGAAAATATTTTTATAGAAAAAGGCGCAAGGGTGAAGGCCGCTATATTGAATGCAGAAGCAGGGCCTATTTACCTTGGAAAAAACTCAGAAGTTCAAGAAGGCGCCCTCATTCGAGGCCCCTTTGCCTTATGTGAAGGTTCCACCGTAAATATGGGAGCCAAATTAAGAGGGGATACGACCATTGGCCCTTATTCAAAGGTAGGAGGGGAAGTGTCTAACTCGGTCCTCCTGGGGTATGCCAATAAAGGGCACGAAGGCTTTTTGGGCAACTCCGTCATTGGGGAGTGGTGTAATTTGGGAGCGGATACCAATACTTCCAACTTGAAAAATAATTATGCAGAGGTGAAACTTTGGGATTACACCAAAGGAGGCTTTGCTTCTACCGGACTTCAGTTTTGTGGACTGATGCTCGGTGACCACAGCAAATGCGGTATCAATACCATGTTTAATACCGGTACGGTAGTCGGTGTAGGAGCGAATATTTTTGGGGATGGGTTTCCTAGAAATTTTATTCCCTCCTTTTCTTGGGGCGGAGCAGCAGGATTTTCAACCTTCACGCTTCAAAAATTCGAAGAAACAGCAAAGGTAGTATTCTCCAGGAGGGGAAAGGAATGGACCCAAGAGGACAAGGAACTTATGGAAAAGGTTTTTGAGTTGACCAAAAGCTATAGAATTTGGGATAAATCCTCCTGATCCAAGCTATTATGCAATTTGCACAGATCCCAGGGCTCCAAGAGACCAAAGAAAACCTAATTCATGCTGTCAAATCAAATCATTTGGCGCATGCCTTGCTTTTTCATGGTCCCGAAGGATCAGCCAACCTGACCCTAGCCTTGGCCTTGGCGAGCTATCTGTATTGCGAAGCAAAAACCGAGATCGATTCTTGTGGGATCTGTTCTTCCTGTCAGCGCGTCCAGAAATTAATATTGCCCGATCTCAATTTCACCTTTCCAGTGGTGGCCTCGAGCAAGGAAGAAGAGCCTGGGGCAGAGGAGGAAAAAGAAGAAAAAGTAGATCTCTTAGGAAATTGGAGAAAGTTTGTTTTGACACAGCCCTACGGCAATGTCCAAGATTTCATTTACTTCAATGGCTTTGAAAAAAAGCAGTTAAACATTTCCAAGGCTGCTGCTCGAAAGATGATCCAGACCCTTTCCTTGATGTCCTTTGAGGGAGGATACAAGATCATGTTGATATGGTGTCCCGAATACCTACATCCCTCAGCAGCCAACGCCTTGTTGAAAATCCTAGAGGAGCCACCTGCGAAAACCTTATTCTTCTTGGTGACTACCCAAGCGGATCAACTTCTGACAACCATCCTCTCTCGAACCCAAAAAATACTGGTTAGGGCCTTTTCCGATCAAGAAATCCAATCGCATCTGGTCGGTTCAGGAGCATGCGAAACAGCCCTTGCCGCGCAAGTAGCCATGCTATCCGATGGAAATTTAAGGTCTGCTTACAGATTGATTCATCAAATGGAAGATCAAACGGTACGGCAACTGAGGGATTGGTTTAGGCTTTGTGCCACTAAAAATTTGAAAGATATTTTTGCCCTGTCTGAGGAATTTCACAAAATGGACAAGGAGGCACAAAAATCCCTCATGTTAGCAGGATTGCATGTGACAAGAGAAATCCTTTTAAAAAATTTAGACGTGGATCAGCTCCTAAGGACTACAGACGAAGACCGAGCTTTTATCCAAAATATAAGTAAAAGGGTACTTACCCTAGACCATGTCCAGCCCTTATACACGGCATTTAACCAAGCCCATTACCATTTGGAAAGAAATGGAAACGCTAAAATGATTTTTACGGATCTTTCCATGGAAATTCTATTGATGATGTCAAAAAACTAAGAAGGCTTAAGCTCCTTTGGGACCAAGAGCTATCTTTGACCTTACTGGAAGGTACATGAATAAAATAGGGAGGTGAATAAGAAAAAACTTTTTCTCATTATACCCCAAAATTTGAAATAACATGGCGCAAGTCTTTTAATCAGAGTGGAAAAGCACATCCTTAAAATAGGTACTAGAGCAAGTAAGTTAGCCCTTTGGCAAGCAGAGCATGTCGCCGCCCTTTTAAAAAGGGCAGGGATGGTTTCTCAAATCATTCCCATCGAAACTAAGGGAGATCAAATTTTAGAAGTCTCTATTTCAAAAATTGGTTCTAAAGGGGTTTTTACTCAGGAATTGGAAGATCAGCTCCATCAAGGAACTATTGATATTGCAGTGCATTCTGCCAAAGATATGCCTTCTCAACTCGGTGAAGGCTTGGAGTTGATTGCCTTTACTACACGAGAAAAAGCCAACGACATCTTACTTTCTAGGAAGAAAGGTATTTCTCTTTCTGATCAGGAGAGTCCCTTGGTGATTGGCACTTCTTCTACGCGCCGTGTAGCCACTTTGAGGCATTTTTACCCCCAAGCAAGCACCGTAGAGGTAAGAGGGAATTTACAGACTAGGTTGAAAAAAATGGAAGAGGGACTCTGTGATGCGCTATTGCTTGCCTATGCCGGCGTACACAGAATGGGCTATGACGCACTCATAGTCCAGGAATTGGATCTTGAGCAATTTACTCCAGCAGTGGGACAGGGATCTGTGGCCATAGAAGCTTCTACTGCACTTACTGTGAAACTAAAATCATCCATCACAGCAGCATGCAACGATCCCAAAACCCATCTCTGCCTAAGGGCAGAGCGGGCTTACCTAAGGGTCTTGGAGGGGGGTTGCAGTATCCCTGTTTTTGCATTGGCACAAGTTCAAGGAGAACAAATACATCTACAGGGAGGTATATTGAGTTTGGATGGCAAGGAAAGGATTTCCTTAAAAATTCAGGGAAATATAGAAGCCCCTGAAGCGCTGGGCGAACAGCTGGCTATGCAAGTGCTACAGGCTGGAGGAAAGAAAATTTTGGAAGACATTAAAAAAAATATCTATTGAAATGATTCAGAAAGTAAGGTATTTAATTTTTGGCCTTTTGCTATTTAGTTCTTGGGCCTGCGGAAAAGATAAAGACTATGTGGTCACCATTTCCACCCGGCATGGAGATATCAAAGCCATATTGTTTGATGATACTCCGGAGCACAAGGCCAACTTCCTAGATCTAGCAGAATCGGGACGTTTTGATTCTACCTTTTTCCATCGTGTTATCCAAGGATTTATGATTC
>VGMU01000053.1 GCA_016866385.1 Bacteroidota bacterium | reverse complement strand
GCAGACTACGGCGCTGGCAATATTCAAGTACTAGAAGGATTAGAAGCGGTAAGAAAACGTCCCGCCATGTATATCGGAGACGTGGGAATCAAAGGTCTTCATCACCTGATATGGGAAGTAGTAGACAATTCCATAGACGAAGCCCTAGCAGGACACTGCGATACCATTCACGTGACGGTGAACGAGGATAATTCCATCACCGTAGAGGACAACGGTAGAGGAATTCCCACCGACATGCACCCGAAGGAAAAGAAATCCGCACTAGAAGTCGTATTGACCGTGCTGCATGCGGGGGGAAAGTTTGATAAAGATACCTATAAGGTGTCCGGTGGTCTTCATGGCGTGGGTGTTTCTTGCGTGAATGCCCTTTCTACCTATTTGAAAGCCACCGTGCATAGAAATGGGGTGATCACCGAACAAGAATTCTCCATTGGTATTCCCAAATATGCGGCGCGAGAAGTAGGTAAAACCGAAAAGCGGGGTACCATCATTCATTTCAAACCCGACGACGCCATCTTTGGAGTGACCGAATACAAGTACGAAACCATTGCCAACCGTCTTCGAGAGATGGCGTATTTGAATGCAGGGATTCGAATCTTTTTGAAAGATTTGCGTGAAATCGAAGATGGACAAGCCAAATCGGATGAATTTTTCTCTGAAGGGGGATTGATAGAATTTGTACAGTACCTAGACGAAACCCGAGAAAAAATCATTGAGAGTCCGATCTACATCGAGTCCCTCAACCAAGAGGTGCCCGTACAAGTAGCGATGAACTACAACAGTTCCTACACCGAAAATGTGGTCTCCTACGTGAATACCATCAATACTTACGAAGGGGGAACTCACGTGACTGGTTTTAGACGTGCACTCACCCGTACGCTCAAGGCCTATGCGGATAAATCGGGAATGCTGGAAAAATTAAAGATTGAAGTTTCCGGTGACGATTTTAGGGAAGGACTCACCGCAGTGATCTCGGTGAAGGTAGCAGAACCTCAATTTGAAGGACAAACCAAAACCAAATTGGGTAATTCCGATGTGGTGGGTTTTGTAGATTCGGCAGTATCTGATGTGTTGCAGGCTTGGTTGGAAGAGCACCCCCGTGAAGCCAAGACCATTGTAGGGAAAGTAATTTTGGCTGCTCAAGCCCGTCATGCGGCTCGCAAGGCAAGAGAAATGGTGCAGCGTAAAAATATCCTTGGCGGCGGAGGATTGCCTGGAAAATTGGCAGATTGCGCCAATTCCGACCCAGAAGTCTGTGAATTGTACCTGGTAGAAGGGGACTCTGCAGGAGGATCAGCCAAGCAGGGTAGAGACCGTGATTTTCAAGCGATTCTACCCTTGAAGGGAAAAATTTTGAACGTAGAAAAAGCGCACGAGCACAAGATCTACGACAATGACGAGATCAAGAACATCCTGACCGCTCTTGGAGTAAAGTTTGGCACCGTCAACGACGACAAGGAACTGGACCTATCCGGGTTGCGCTACCATAAGATCATCATCATGACGGATGCCGATATCGACGGTTCTCACATCCGAACGCTTATTCTTACCTTGTTTTTCCGATATATGCGAACGCTTGTGGAACGGGGCTACGTGTACATCGCCCTTCCTCCTTTATATTTATTGAAAAAAGGAAAAGACGAACGCTATTGCTGGACGGAAGAGGAGCGCAAGAAGTTGGTTTCAGAAATGGCCAAGGATGGGAAAGAGGATAGCGTGGGCATACAGCGTTACAAAGGTCTGGGAGAAATGAACCCCGAGCAGCTCTGGTCTACCACCATGGATCCCAACACCCGTACGCTCAAGCAGGTGACCATAGAGTCCGCTGCCGAGGCAGACCACCTCTTTAGCATGTTGATGGGAGATGAAGTGGCTCCACGCAGAGACTTTATTGAACGCAATGCGAAGTATGCAAAAATAGACACCTAAGAAAAGGGGCTTTTTAGCCCCTTTTTTTCACACAAAAACGAGTATATCCCAACAAGATTACATTTTTCCCGTAGCAATTGGTTGAACCTAAACGCTTAGAACATTGGCAGCAGGAGACA
Organism: Bacteroidota bacterium; assembly: GCA_016866385.1. Taxonomy (GTDB): domain Bacteria; phylum Bacteroidota; class Bacteroidia; order Cytophagales; family Cyclobacteriaceae; genus Algoriphagus. The sequence continues at coordinate 12,380 of VGMU01000053.1, read as the reverse complement.
AATACGAATCCATAATCCAAAAAAGTGACCTGGTGAGCAGGGACTTGAGTTGGGTTAAATTCAACGAACGCGTGTTGGACCAGTCCAAAAAATCGTTCCGGAGTATTTTTGAGAAACTGAAGTTTTTGGCCATCACTGCCTCCAACATGGATGAATTTTTCATGATTCGGGTAGGCTCGCTCTACAACTACCTGGATTACGACAAAGAAAGGGTGGATTACTCCGGTCTGAGGGAAGAACCCTTCAAGGAAAAGTTGATGAAGGATTGTCAGAGATTTCATACCGAGCAGCAGCAGCACTTTTTGCAAACCATACTTCCCGAACTGCACGAGGAAGGCATCTCCTTGGTCAATGTGTCCAAACTGACGCCGGAAGAGCAAGAGAAAGTGCATCAGTATTTCCTCAAAGCCATCTACCCCATGTTGACTCCAATGGTCTACGATGGGTACAGGACGTTTCCTATTTTGATGAATAAATTACTGGTTTTTGGGGTGGTAACCACAAGTCCTGGAGATAAGAAGGGAATGAAGAAATTAAGCTTTGTGCAGATTCCTTCAAACATCCCGCGATTTTTTGAAATTGAACGGGATCAAACGCTCTCCCTAATTCCCATAGAAGAGGTGATTCGAGAAAATTTGATTTCACTCTTCCGAAATGTGGAAATTGAATCGGTCAGCTTATTTAGAATTACCCGCAACGGGGACTTTACTCTGGAGGAAAGTGAGGACATGGACGCTAACTTTTTGGAAGAGGTAAAGCGTAAACTCATGGAGCGCAAAACCGGGCGTGTGGTCCGCATTGATATTGAAGAGGGATATTCCAAATGGATGCTCAATTCTTTGTTGGAGCGCTGGAACCTGCGACAAGATGCTGTCTTTTTGGTGAAGCGAGCGAGCATGATTGATTTTACCGGGCTATGGCAAATCGTGGGTAATAAAAGATTTAGGGAAAGAATTCCTCCCATCCCTGACCCCGTAAAGCCCCTTTCCTACCCGGAAGAAGGTAGGGCGGATATTTTCGAAATTCTAAAAGACCGAGATATTCTTCTTCATCATCCCTACAACAACATCGACTGTATTTTGGAACTGATAGAAAATGCAGCCGATGATCCCGATGTGATGGCCATCAAAATGACCATTTATCGATTGGCCAAAGACAGCAGAATCACCAAGGCCTTGCTTCGGGCAGCGGAGAATGGAAAACACGTATCGGTATTGTTTGAAGTTAAAGCGCGCTTTGACGAAGAAAATAATATTCGAGAAGCGCAAAAATTGCAAAAGGCAGGCTGCTTTGTAATCTATGGAATTTCTAATCTTAAAACCCATACCAAACTCCTTCTGATTGTCAAAAAGGACGACCAAGAAATTACCCGATACGTTCACTTGGGATCGGGTAATTACAACGAGGATACAGCGAGAATGTATACCGACATAGGTTTGCTGACTACCAATGAAGTTTTGGCCAACGATGTCTCTGAATTTTTTAATGTAATCACGGGCCATTCCCAACCTAGCGATTACCTGAATCTAATTACTGCTCCGCACGACATGCGCGCTCAACTCATCTCCTTTATTGAGCAAGAGGCCGAACATGCAAAAAATGGACTTCCTAGCGGCATCTTCATCAAGGTCAATTCCTTAGAAGACTCAGAAATCATCTATGCACTTTATAGAGCCACTCAACAAGGGGTACCTATCAAATTGATTGTCAGGGGTATATGCTGCTTGCGTCCTGGAAGACCTGGACTGAGCGAGCACATAGAGGTACTATCTATCGTGGGAGACTTTTTGGAGCACAGTAGGATCTATCACTTCCACAACAACGGAGATACCCGCACCTATTCTGGAAGTGCAGACATGATGGTGAGAAGTTTTGATAAGCGTTTGGAATCCCTATTTAAGGTAGAATCACCATTGCTTGAAAAGCAATTGATGAACATTCTGTCTTACAACCTTCGAGACAATGTCAATGCCTACACCATGCAGGAGGACGGCACCTACGTGGCTAAGCAACCCAAGGAAGGAGAAGAAAAATTCAATATTCACCATGAATTTTTCCATTTGGTCAAAGAAGAGGTGGAGAAGGTCACCCTAGTGCCTTAAAGATTTTTTCTGAAGCACTGCTCAAATAATACCTTTTCTTCCCTCTTCATGTTGCTATTTTCTTCTGGGAGATTACGTTTTTATTAGAAAAAAGACATTAAATGGGAAAAATAAAATTTTTCAAATTTTTCTTTGCCATTTTGAATTTTTGAGATTTATATTATTTTTGAATTTATTGTGGTAGTTAAATAATAGTTGGTTTAGTTTTCAAATAAAGGGCAGGAGATCTTCTCCTGCTTTTTTATTTGACAGGAAGCTTATCCAAAAAAAAGCCCAAACATTTGTTTGAGCTTTGGAGTACAGACGGAAGGATTCGAACCCTCAACCCTCGGAGCCGAAATCCGATATTCTATCCAGTTGAACTACGTCTGCATGTATTTTCCCTTACAGGGCTGCTTTTACTCTTTCGGCCCCTTCCTTGAGGGTAATGGCCGAAAATACTTTTAATCCTGATTCATCAATAATTTTTGCGCCTTCTTCTGCATTGGTCCCTTGCAAGCGTACAATGATGGGTACTCTGATGTCTCCAATTGATTTGTATGCTTCTACTACACCGTTAGCGATTCTATCACACCTGACAATCCCACCAAATACATTGATTAAAATGGCTTTTACATTGGGATCTTTTAATATAATTCTAAATCCTGCCTCTACCGTAGTAGCATTGGCTCCTCCTCCCACATCCAAGAAATTGGCTGGCTCACCTCCAGAAAGTTTAATCATGTCCATGGTAGCCATGGCCAATCCCGCTCCATTTACCATACAGCCTACATTTCCGTCAAGTTTGACATAGTTGAGGCCAGAATTTCCTGCTTCCACTTCCAAGGGATCTTCCTCTGCCAAATCTCTCAATTCAGCCAATTTGGGTTGACGGTAAAGCGCATTGTCATCCAAATTCACCTTGGCATCTACTGCCAGAATTTTATCGTCAGATGTTTTCAAAACAGGATTGATTTCAAATTGGGAAGAATCTGTAGCAACATAAGCCCGGTAAAGCGCTTCGATAAATTTTACCATCTCCTTATGGGCAGGACCGCTAAGCCCCAATTTAAAGGCGACTTTCCTGGCTTGAAAACCTTGCAAACCAACTTTTGGATCAATCCACTCCTTAATGATTTTCTCTGGATGGTGTTCTGCTACCTCTTCTATATCCATTCCTCCTTCTGTAGAGGCCATGATTACATTGGAGCCCTTCGCTCTATCCAAGAGGATAGACATGTAGTATTCTTTGGGTTCGGAATCACCAGGGTAGTACACATCTTCCGCTACCAAGACTTTCGACACCTTTTTTCCCTCTGCGCCAGTTTGTATGGTCACCAAAGTACCTCCTAATATTCCAGCTGCTTTTTCTTTTACGTCTTCCAATTTTTTAGCTAAAACCACGCCACGCGAACCCGTTTCTTTCACTTCTCCCTTACCTCTACCTCCGGCGTGGATTTGCGCTTTGATCACGTACCAGGAAGTACCCGTTTCGGCATGGAGTCTGATTGCCGCTTGTTGGGCCGCTTCAGGGGAATCTGCTACGATACCTTCTTGAATGCGTACTCCATACCCTTTTAATACTTCTTTCGCCTGATATTCGTGGATATTCATTGGTTGAAAATTTTGCCCGAAGATAAGCGGATGAAAGCAATAAATCAAACCAGAATAGGGTAGACTTGGGCATTTCAACCTCTTTTTTCCTGAATTCAAGGGATTTGTTTTACCTTTAAAAAAACAAATGATACTAGCATGTTGATTGCCAAGGGAATTCATAAATCCTATGGAAATGTAGAAGTACTTAAAGGAGTAGATCTGGAAATTTCCAAAGGAGAAATCGTTTCCATCGTGGGTGCATCTGGTGCGGGTAAGAGCACTTTGCTGCATATTTTAAGTACCTTGGATCGCCCGGACCGAGGGGACTTATACTTGGATTCAAGCCCTCTTTTGCAACTCAAAGGAGATGCCCTTGCTACTTTTCGAAATTCACATGTAGGATTTGTGTTTCAGTTTCACAACCTTCTCCCAGAATTTACTGCTCTAGAAAACATTTGCATTCCTGGTTTTATCAAAGGAAGAGCAGAGGAAGAAGTAAAAAAAAATGCCGAAGAGCTTGCCGCTCTCTTAGGAATTTCTTCCAGATTAGGTCATAGACCTTCGGAGCTGTCGGGAGGAGAGCAGCAGCGGGTGGCAATAGCTAGGGCATTGATCAACCGGCCTGAGATTCTTTTTGCCGACGAACCCAGTGGCAACTTAGACACTGTTAATGCCAAAGGCCTTCATGATCTATTTTTTGAATTGAGAAAGGCTTTTCAACTTTCCTTCGTGATCGTCACACACAACCAGGAGCTAGCCGAAATGGCAGACAGAAAAGTGATCATGAGAGACGGATCCGTTTTTACCTCTTAATTTAGGTATGAATCAATTTTAACATGACTGCCACATGAGCCTTGTTTTCAAATAATCCCTCACTTACCCCTGCGATCTTATGTTCTTTGTCCAACAAGTACGTGACTCGACTGGGCATTTTGATCAAGGGAATCAGGGCATCATAGGCCTTACACACTTTACCTGAAGCATCTGAAAGGAGTTCAAAAGGCAAGCGGTGACTCTGTTTAAATTTTTCGTGGGAGGCCAAACTGTCTCTACTAATTCCAAATACGGGAATGTCTAGATCCCTAAAAGCCGCAAATTGATCTCTAAATTCACATGCCTCTGTGGTGCATCCTGGAGTAAAATCCTTGGGATAGAAATAAAGAATCAGCGCTTTACCGGCTAGGTCTTTGGAAAGGGTGATGGAGCCCAGTGTAGTAGCGGGAAGGGTAAAATCTGGAGCGATAGTTCCAATTTTTAGGGCCATGGGAAATTGTTTTTTCTGTCAACCTTTTCTTAGCCAAGAAGGTTTATTGCTTTGCAGGTATTTATCTACAATTTTACGTGGATATCCCTAGCTTTTAAGGATAGGCTTTTCTTAACATCCACCTCTGTTTGAAACTTAATCCCATTACCTCCATGCTTTTGTCAGGACTATTTTTTGCCCTGATGAATGTATCCGTAAAGTGGATTTCTCATATTCCTGCGATCGAAATCATTTGGTTTCGCTCTTTATTTAGTGCCATGGTGACAGGATTTCTTTTGAGGACTAAGGCCATTCCCTTGCTAGGAAATAACAAAGGGAGCTTGTTGATCAGGGGAGTGGTAGGTTCGATCAGTTTGATTCTATTCTTTTATACGCTTCAGCGGATTCCATTGGCTACTGCCGTGACGCTGCAGTACCTATCGCCCATCTTTACCACTCTTCTAGGTATTTTTATTTTGAAAGAAAAAATAAAGGGGATACAACTCTTGTTCTTTGGATTGGCATTTGCTGGAGTAATTGTTATTCAAGGAGTTGACACTAGGGTAGATGGTTTAAGTGCCCTATTGGGCTTGGTTTCGGCCATGGCTTCAGGGATAGCCTACAATTTGATCCGTAAACTAAAACAGGCAGAACATCCCTTAGTCATTATGTTTTATTTTCCCTTAGTGACCCTACCCATTGCGACTCCATTTCTTTTCACCGATTGGATTACTCCCTTGGGTTGGGATTGGCTGGTTCTCCTATGGATAGGAATTTGTGCACAAAATGCTCAATATTTTATGACCGTAGCCTACCAGTCAGGAACCGTTTCAAAAATTTCTAGCATTAGCTACTTGGGGGTGATTTATGCCTTGATTTTTGGTTATTTCCTTTTTGAGGAAACCTACCCCATTGGGGCTTACTTGGGTATGACCATGGTGCTTGTCGGGATTTTATTAAACTTACGAGTAAAATAGTTCGTAGTATTGCAAGGGTAAGTTGATCCGTTTTTCTAGATGAAAATCACCAAAGATTTATACCAAAACAATCTTTCCTTATTGACCGATTTTTACCAGCTCACCATGGCCTATGCCTACTGGAAATCTGGTAAGGGCGAACAAGAGGCCGTTTTTAATCTTTTTTTTCGAAAAAACCCTTTTGAAGGAGGTTTTTCTATTGCCGCTGGCCTAGATTATGTAATTGATTTTTGCAAAAATTTTAGGTTTTCTCCGGCAGACTTGGATTACCTGCAAGAGATGAAGCAGAGTGACGAAAGTCCTATGTTTGCGCCTGCATTTTTAGAGTATTTGAAAAATCTTCGATTTACCTGCGATATCGATGCGGTAGAAGAGGGAACAGTTGTTTTTCCAAATGCCCCCATGGTAAGAGTAAAGGGCACCTTGATTCAATGCCAGCTTTTAGAAACCCCCTTGCTGAACCTAATCAATTTCCAAACGCTTATTGCGACCAAGGCAGCTAGAATTAACCTTGCGGCGCAAGGAGCTCCTGTACTTGAATTTGGGTTGCGAAGGGCACAAGGAATTGATGGAGGCTTGGCTGCAAGTCGAGCAGCCTACATAGGAGGATGTGCAGCTACCAGCAATGTCATGGCAGGCAAGTTATTTGGTATTCCTGTTTCTGGAACCCACGCCCACAGTTGGATTCTATCTTTTGATTCTGAATTGGAGGCGTTTACTGCTTATGCAGATGCTTTTCCAAATCATGGGGTATATTTGGTAGATACCTACGACACCTTAGAGGGTGTGAAAAATGCAATTTCCATTGGCAAGCAACTTCGTGAGAAGGGAAAAGAATTGCTAGGAGTTAGAATTGATTCAGGGGATTTGGCCTATTTTTCTATTCAAGCAAGAGCGATGCTTGACGAAGCGGGATTTACTTCTACCAAGGTGTACGCTTCCAACGATTTGGACGAGTACATCATTTCTTCCTTAAAATCACAAGATGCTGCCATAGACGTGTGGGGAGTAGGTACCAAGTTGGTCACTGCCTATGACCAACCTGCCTTAGGGGCCGTTTACAAGCTGTCCGCCATAAAAAACGAAAATGGAAATTGGGAACCCAAGGTGAAGGTTTCCCAGCAGTCCATGAAAATCAATATTCCGGGCGTTCACAACGTGCGCAGGTACTTTAGCAATGGAAAGGCCGTGGCTGACATGATCTATTTGGAAGGCCAAAAGATAGAGGCCAAAGGGGTGATCATCATTGATCCCAACGATGCAACGCGAAGAAAGCGGTTGATGCCTGCTTTTTACCAACAAGAAGAATTGCTCAAACCCATTTTTAGAGCGGGGAAATTGGTGTATGAACTTCCTACTTTGCAACAAATTAGGGAGAGAGCTAGTCAACAGTTAGGAAGTTTCGACAAAACCCATCAGCGACTTATCCATCCTCATGTCTATCCTGTAGGATTGGAAGAAAACCTTCACCACTTGAGAATGGATTTGGTATTGTCTGCCAAAAAATTTGAAGATGAGAATAAATAATTCCCAAGTAGCGCTCCTTCTAGTAGATGTGCAAAATGATTTTCTACCTGGAGGAGCCTTAGCTGTAAAAGAAGGAGATCGTATCCTACCTGTGATTCAGAAGCTTCAGGGCCAATTCTCTCGCATTTTGGCTACCCAAGATTTCCATCCTCAGGATCATGAGAGTTTTGCGGCCAATCATTCGGGCAAAACCCCTGGAGAGGTCATTGATCTCCATGGTTTTTCTCAGGTCCTCTGGCCCGTGCACTGCGTTCAAGGGACCTGGGGAGCAGCATTTTCTGAGCAATTGCAGACTGCATCTTGGGAAGCTATTTTTCAGAAGGGGAAAAATAAGTCTGTGGATTCTTATTCAGGATTTTTTGACAATGCGCGGCGAGGGGATACCGGATTGTATTCTTATTTACATCAAGCAGGAATTCGTACCCTTGTGGTTTGCGGATTAGCCTTGGATTATTGTGTAAAATTTACGGCTCTGGATGCACAGGAATTGGGATTTGAAACCTATGTCATCACCGATGCCACTAGGGCGGTGAATCTACATTCTCAAGACGGAGAAAAAGCGCTGGAAGAATTAAAGCATGCTGGGGTGAAATTAATGGAGAGCACACAAGTATTGGCCTATGTTTGATTACGATCCTCAAAAACATTATTCCAAAGAGACCGAAAGCCGTGTGGTGATTCGGTTTCAAGACTGTGACCCCCTTCGTCACCTCAACAATGCGAAGTACTTCGATTATTTTTTCAATGCCCGGGAGGACCAAGTTCCCAAGCTCTATGGCCTAGAAATCATCGATATGATTCGGGAATATAAAGCAGCATGGGTGGTATACAACCACAACATCAGTTACATACGGCCAGCCGCCGCCATCTTTTCCAATTACTTAGGCATCAAAAGAAAATTGGAGGAAATTCCTGGCGGGTTTCAAGTGACCATAGATCTGAAAAATACCAAATTGGTGGATCACTCCGTGATGGAAAATCTGCATCGATTTCAGGAATCTTACGAAGATACCGGAGGAACAGTGAAAATTATCGGCTTGGAAAACCACACACCTGTGTCGGATCATCCATTGGCTGCTCAGAAATCAAAATCTTAAGTTTAGTTGTTTTTTAATTACAGCCTACCGATGCTTGGAGGATGAATGGAAATTAATTCCATTCATCTCCTGGCTCTCGGTAGTACAAACCCATTTTAAGAAAATGACTTGTAAACATTACCTCCTTGCGTTAGCCCTATTTTTTTTCCTAGCGCCGTCCTCTTCTTTTGGACAAAATAACCGGCTCTCTACTTCCAATCACATTGGTTGGTATACCTATTTTGGCACGTTCAAACTTTCCAATAAGTTTGGGCTGCATACGGAATACCAATTTCGTAGAAACCAAGTAATCACGGAATGGCAGCAAAGTTTGTTGCGGATTGGGTTGAACTACGCGCTACACCCAGCCGTCCAAGTAAGGGTGGGTTACGGTTGGATCGAGACCTTTCCTTATGGGGAATATCCCTTAAATGGCTTTGGCAAGCAGTTTACCGAACACCGGATTTTCCAAATGGCGCAATTGTCCCAAAAAGTAGGGAAGGTGGACTTTTCGCACCGCTATATGCTCGAGCAGCGCTTTGTGGGCAAGTACAGTTCTGCCAGTGCTACTCGGGAATCAGAATTTCCTTTACTCCATCGCATGCGGTACATGGTCCGGATGCAAGTTCCTTTAAAAGGAAATGAGATTCAGGATAAAACGCCCTATTTGGCTGTTTATGACGAGGTTTTTATTGGTTTTGGTCAACAGGTAAATGCCAATGTCTTTGACCAAAATCGGATCGGTGTTTTGCTAGGCTACCGGTTTTCTAAAAATTTCAGACTGGAAGGAGGCTATCTCAACCAGACCTTGCAGTTCGGGAGACAAATCAATGGGAAAAATGTCTTTCAATACAACAACGGAATTCTTCTTAATTCCAACTTCTCTTTCGATTTGAGTCGTTAAACCTTTGAAACAAAGGAAATTAATATTGTGTTTTTTAAGATAGTATAAATCCTATTTTCTACGTTTATGCTTTACCTATTTATACTTTCTGAATTTCCCTTAGGAACTAAATTAGAATTAAGTAAATCTTAAGAGTTTGCTAAGGGAATAAATAATTGGCTCATCTAAATTTGAATTTACTTAATTACTACCCCAATGAATGAAAAAATGAATCGCATGGAGTTTCTCAAGAGCCTAGGGCTCAAGGGAGCTTCGCTATTGGCAGTCTACTGTGCCGCTTCTGGACTCAGTAGCTGCGTCAATGAGAGCATGGATCCTACCACTACTGGTGGAACCACAGGCAATCAGTTGTCTTTGGATCTGACTTCGTCTACTTATTCCAAACTCAATACGGTGGGTAATTATGTCATTGTGAGTGGAATCGTCATCGCTCGTATAAGTACCACTGCATTTGCTGCAGTGACGCAGGTATGTTCCCACGAAGGCCAGCGTAAAGTGGTGTACAATGCAGGTGAGTTTTACTGCCCTGCACACGGTGCTCGCTTTGATACGGCAGGTAAGGGTCTCAATTCTACTGGCTCACGCGGGCTGAAAACCTACGTCACTTCATTGCAGGGAACCACATTACTAGTGACTCTATGATTTGGCCGAATTGCTTAAATAAAGGTGCTTTTGGGCTCTTTTGTTGCATCTTAATCCTGTTTGGATCCAGTACTTGGAATGTAATGCTTGCACAGGATGACTTGTTGAGTATGCTTGATGAAGAGCAATCCAAGGATCCTGTGTACACCATGGCAACCTTCAAAGCTTCCCGTCTCATCAATGGGCAGACCATTGAAACCATCTCCAAAAATCACCTCAATTTCTGGATCTCTCACCGTTTTGGAGCGGTAAACTCAGGGTTTATTGCCAATTTCTTTGGCTTGGACGAGGCAAAAATTCGCCTAGGACTAGAATATGGATTTACGGACAGATGGCTTGTGGGAGCTGGGAGAAGTTCGCTCGAAAAGACCTACGACCTGTATACCAAATACAAGGTACTACGCCAGTCCAATAAGATACCCATTACAGTCACTGCCTTGGCGGGCTGGGGGATCAATACCATGCCTTCAGGCTATGTAATGGAGTCGGGTTCTACCATGAAGTTTAACAACAATATCGAACGCTATTCCTATTGGAGCCAGCTTTTGATTGCCCGGAAGTTTACTGAAAAACTTTCCCTGCAGGTGATGCCCACCTTCATCCATGTCAATAAGGTGGAGGACCCCAGTATTCCCAACCAGCTCTATGCCCTTGGAGGTGGGGGACGGTACAAGTTGAGTCAGCGCTTTACGCTTTCTGCAGAATACTACCATACCTTCCGCGAACTAGAAGATGACGAAGATGATGACGATGGGGGAGGTAATGCGGCATTTCCCTATCCCTATCGGGATGCAGTCTCATTTGGAGTAGACATCGAGACGGGTGGTCACGTGTTTCAATTTCACCTGACTAATGCTCGAGGCATGGTGGAGAAGCAGTTTATCGGTCAAAATGTAGGGTCTTGGGGAAAAGGAGACGTCTTTTATGGATTCAACATTGCCCGTACTTTCAGTTTGGATAAATCCGCTAGAAACACACACAAATGAAAACGAAACTCATTTTCCTCAGTCTTGCACTGATGCTCATTACAGGCCTAGTTTCCGCCCAATCCCTCTACCGAACCTCAGTAGGGGAGCTGTCCTTTTTTTCCGAAACACCCGTTTTGGACATTGAGGCAGTCAATCAAAAAACAGGAGCCATTTTAAATGTGGGCACCAAGGAATTGGCTATCCAAGCCAAAATCACTGATTTTCAGTTTCCCAACAAATTGATGCAGGAGCACTTTAACGAAAACTACATGGAGAGTGAACGCTTTCCTACGGCAAAGTTTGCGGGGAAAATCAAGGAGCAGGTGGACCTGACCAAAGCGGGGACCTATTCGGTCACCGCCGAGGGAAACCTGACCATCCACGGAGTGACCAAACCGGTACAAGTTAAAGGAACGATCGTGGCTACAGCCACTGCTTTGCAAGTGAATTTTTCCTTTCAGGTGCGAACGGCCGATTACCAGATTGAAGTGCCTACCTTGGTTTTTGATAAAATCGCCGAGACAATCACGGTATCTGGAAAGTTGAATTTAGTGAAGCAGTAAAAATAAAGTTCATCACCGCTGCCAGCGAAGTATGGTCTGGGTGATGAACTTTTGGTATTTTGCTTACATACCTGCAGCGGCATCCGTTATTCTAGCAGAAATTTCATTGATTCTTTCAATTGATTCTTCATCATCGCAAGTGGCTGTGCTTGCTTGAATTTCAGTTGCTTTATTCATCATTTCGGTATATTCCTTCAAAACACTCTCATCCGTAGGGTCAGCTTGTACTTTCTCCATTACAGCTATGTAGGAATCGGCAAAGTCTTCGTAATCGCTAATAAACTGTTCACATTCACTGTTTGAACCCCCGCAGCTAGATAGGAGTAAGGAAAAGCTCAATACCATTCCGAAAATTGTTGTCATTTTTTTCATAGAAATGCGTAGTCGCCACTTTTTTGATATTTCCGTTTTTTAGAGTGGGTTCTGGACTCCACCGAGAGTTAGGTTAATGTTTAAACATAAATATTTTTATTTAAAAATGAAATAAATCTGTCCTCAAGTTACCCTTTCTACTGGTACCCCTACCGCTGGCTGGAGTTTGCAATTTTAGCCTTGTCTTCCTACCAAGAGGTATTTAGAGGTAGCGATTCGTGTGCTGTGGATTGCAAAAGGGTAGATAAAATCTACTCCTATATCAAGGCACTAAGGGCTGATGTTTGTGCAAAAAGTATGCATCTAAAAAAAACACTCCAAATAATTTACGCGTAAGTGCCTGAATATGAAGTGGGCCCACTTGGAATCGAACCAAGCACCTACTGATTATGAGTCAGTTGCTCTAACCGAATGAGCTATAGGCCCAAATT
>VGMU01000052.1 GCA_016866385.1 Bacteroidota bacterium | reverse complement strand
AATCAAGGAAGAATTTCGTCACCGTATCCTGCAAGAAATTGCTGTATTTGACCAGACCAGCAGTCGAATTCAGTGCTTTGAAACGCTGGATGAGCTCTCTATTTTCTTTGAAGTCATTCACCCTCCCTTGCAGTTGCTCCTATTTGGCGCGGGCAACGACACCCTCCCCGTGGCGCAACTTGCCGCCCTCTTGGGGCATGAGGTGATATTGGTAGATGGGAGAAAAGCCTTGGCTACGAGCAGTCGCTTTCCTACCGTGCAACGAATCATCCAAGGACCTGCAGAGGAGGTCATGGAGCAGATGGAAACGGATGTGAATACCGTAGCGCTCCTGATGACGCATAATTTTGACTACGAATTGATTCTCCTCGAGAAATTGTCCCGGTTAAAACTCCCCTACATCGGAATCTTGGGCCCCAAAAGAAAGACGGAAAAGCTGTTGGATAGACTACAGGCAAAAGGTATCGCTATTTCAACCGGTAATCTCTACGCTCCTATTGGCTTGGACCTTGGAGCGGAATCTTCCGAGGAGATCGCCCTTGCCATCCTTGCTGAAATCGCGGCTGTAGTTCGCAAGCGCAAACCCGGTTTCCTCCGGGACAAGCAAGGTCCCATCCATGATGCTGCACTATGAAAACTGGAATTATCCTTTTGGCAGCTGGTTCATCTTCCCGTTTAGGTAGACCAAAGCAACTACTTAACTTTCAAGGAAAAACCCTGATTCAATATTCCATTGAAGTTGCCCAGCAAAGCGCTGCGGACGATTTAGTCGTGGTACTAGGGAGTAACTCGGATCTAGTCCAGAAAGGCATTGAATCCAAGGAAGTAATTGTGCTCGTTCATGATCACTGGGAAGAAGGAATGTCCTCCAGCATGCAGTGTGGCTTGCGACACCTTAGGACAACTAGCCAGGTGGAGCAGGTGATTTTGATGCTCTGTGACCAGCCCCACGTCAGCCAAGGGCTCTTGGATCAATTGATGGAAGAAAAAAAGGATTCTGGAAAAGGGATCGTGGCCTGCAGCTATGCAGGAACCTTTGGGGTACCCGCCCTATTTGATCAAAGTTACTTTGCCGAATTGCTGGCGCTTAAAGGGGCTGAAGGGGCTAAAAAAGTGATTTTGAACCATCAAAACGATACATTTTTGGTTGACTTCCCTTTGGGAGCAGTGGATCTGGATACCGAGGAAGATGTAAAGAAGTTTACTGGATGTCACTGAAAAACTCTTCCAAATCCAGTTTGAATCCCTTCACTACCTCCGACTCGACTTCATCTCCAGTAGTAAACAAATGAGAAGGTACATACCTGCCATTAACCCAAGTGTAGATTGTCATCGTTTGGTGTTCGGGTTGGATAATCCAATATTCTTTCACTTCACGGGATTCGTAGAGGTCAAACTTTTGTTTCAATTCCAATTTACTGTTACCGGATGATAGAATCTCCACAATCAAATCAGGGGCACCGATACAGCCACGCTGATCTAGGATTAATGGATCACAGACTACACAAATATCGGGCTGTACCACATCAAAGATTTCGTGGTCTTCCTTAGAGTCCTTGGGTAACCGAACGTCAAAAGGAGCCACATAGACTTGACAGGCCTTCCCCTCTAAAAATTGATATAGTTTAACGGAAAGCTTTAAAGATACCCGTTGATGGATGCGATTTGGAGCTGCAGCAGCCTTTTTGAATACCTTTCCTTGAATCAGTTCAGCAACCAGATCCATGGGCCAGGTCAAGTAATCCGCGTAGGAATAGTTCCCGTAGGTAGCATTTGGCTCTTCGACTACATCTGGCTTTTTGGAATCCATAAACCAACTTACATCCTAATTTCCACAATACTTCCGTTGAGTGTAAAAAAGATAAGGGGATTTTTATCAGGAATTTCTCAAATTCTCCACCACTGATTTAACCCAGGAAACAGCCTGATTTACGTTTTCAGCGTTAGTATCTTTCCCCAAACTAAAACGTAGCGAAGCTCGGCCCAAATCCGAAGGGATACCCATGGCCTGCAGCACATGGCTCGGTTTGGGAGAGATAGAAGTGCAAGCAGAGCCAGAACTCACGGCGACCCGCTGATTTACTTTAAGTAACAATTCCTCCCCTTCTACTCCCGAAAACGAAAGATTGCTTACATGAGCAAGCCGATGTCTCGGCGATCCGTTTCGATACACTCCTGGAAGCTCCAAAAGAGCGGATTCCAAGCGATCGCGAAGCTTTTCGAGCCGAATTGCTTCCTCTTCCATGGCTTGAAATCGAAGTCCAGCTGCTTTGCCAAAACCTACAATTCCAGGTACATTCAGTGTGCCACTTCGGAAACCCTTTTCATGCCCTCCCCCATGGAGTTGTGCAAGAGGCTTGGGTAAGGCATGGTTGTGGCGTACAACCAGTGCCCCAACCCCTTTCGGACCATACAGTTTATGCGCAGAAAGGGCCATCAGGTGAATCCCTTGGGTAGTTACGGAGATTTTGCCTACTGCCTGCACGGCATCTGTTAAAAAAATAACGCCATGTTTGTCTGCAATGCTCGCGATTTCTTGAATGGGATGAATAACCCCCGTTTCATTATTTGCCCACATCAAACAAATCATTTTGCTGTGGGGCTGAATGTATTGCTCCAACAAGTTTAAATCCAGCTCTCCATCCGCATTTACGGGAAGGTAAGTCACCTCCGCTCCTCTCCGCTGAATTTCAGCCATGCTGTCCAATACAGCCTTATGCTCGGTTTGGCAGGTGATGTAGTGTTGTTTTTGACCAGAAAATAAATCAAACACCCCCTTGATGGCCAAATTCAATGATTCAGTAGCACCCGAGGTGAAAATGAGTTCCTTGGACTTGGCTCCAACCAACTGAGCTACCGCCTCTCTGGCATCTTCCACTGCCTGCTCTGCTACCCAACCGTAAGCATGACTCTTACTCGCTGCATTTCCAAAATGTGTACCAAAAAATGGCAACATGGCAGCAATCACCTCTTCTGTGCAAGGCGTGGTGGCATTGTGATCCAGATGCATTGGGTAATTCATAACCCTAAACTACTGCTTTTACTTGTTTTTTGAAGGGTGAAAAACTCGATTTTCCTATCTTTAACTTTCCCATGCAAGAATCCTGGACTTTTGAATTTTCCTTTGACAGGCTTACCTCCGAAGCTTGGACTTGGCTTATCCAAACTCAGCAAAGAGAGCTAAGTATATTTCTATCCTATTACTACAAAAGACAAGGAGCAGTGGTGGAAAAAGTCAAATTGAAAACTGACCCACCATTGAATTCCCAGGATAGTGGTACCCTCTGCCTTGGATTTGAGTTGATTTATTTCAATGCCTGTCAAGATCTGCATGAAACTCAATCTGAGGAAATGAACCTAAGCTTTCAATTCGATGCAGAAAAAAAGAGCCTAAAGCTAGTTGGGCCCTATTGGCCCATTCGTGAGCTAGATGAAATTTAAGCTTGGACTAGTCATCAGCTATGCGATTGGAATTCCTAGCATTTGACGTATTTTTGAGACCGAATAGACGATTATGAAAGAAGCTACCGAATCCCTGAATTTCATTGAACACATCATCGAAGAAGACCTAGCCAACGATTTTCCAAAGGAGAAACTGTGCTTCCGCTTTCCACCTGAGCCCAATGGCTACCTGCATATTGGACATGCAGCATCTATTTGCCTCAACTTTGGTTTGGGTGAGAAATATGGGGCTCCTGTCAATCTTCGATTTGATGATACGAATCCAGCTAAGGAAGAACAGGAATATGTAGATGCGATCAAGCGTGACATCGCCTGGTTGGGATTCAAGTGGGCTAAGGAATGCTATTCTTCGGATTATTTTCAGCAACTCTACCACTGGGCAGTCTTGTTGATCCAGCAAGGAAAGTCCTATGTGGACCAACAAACCTCCGAACAAATCGCCGAACAAAAGGGTACGCCTACCAGTCCAGGCACGCCTAGCCCATTTCGAGATCGCTCCATTGCTGAGAATTTGGACTTGTTTGAGCGCATGAAAAACGGGGAATTCGCCCCGGGCACTTACCTGCTTCGGGCAAAGATTGACATGGCTTCTCCAAACATGCACATGCGAGACCCAATTTTGTATCGCATCATTCGTGCGCACCACCACCGTACCGGGGATACTTGGAATATTTACCCCATGTACGATTGGGCTCACGGAGAGTCTGATTATATCGAACAGGTTTCTCATTCCATCTGTACCCTTGAGTTTAAAGCGCACCGAGAATTGTACGATTGGTACTTGGATCAAATCATCGACCCTAGCCTATTGCGTCCCACGCAGCGGGAATTTGCACGGCGAAACCTGAGCTTCACGGTGATGAGCAAGCGTAAGTTGCTCGAGCTAGTTCAAAAGAATGTGGTAAGCGGATGGGATGATCCCCGTATGCCCACCATCTCTGGTTTGAGAAGAAGAGGTTATACCCCTAGTGCTATCCGCAACTTTAGCGAGGTGGCTGGTATTTCTAAAAGAGACAATGTCACAGACGTATCCTTGCTTGAGTTTTGTGTGCGTGAGGACTTAAACCAATGCGCTACTCGAGTGATGGCTGTATTGAACCCCATCAAAGTGGTGATTCAAAACTATCCTGAAGGTCAAGTAGAAATCTTGCATTTGGAGAATAATCCTGAAAAAGAAAATTCAGGTACCCATGAAGTTCCCTTTTCTAGAGAGTTGTATATCGAGCGCGAAGATTTCAAGGAAGAAGCTGACAAAAACTTTTTCCGCCTCAGCATAGGTCAAGAAGTTCGCTTGAAAAGTGCTTACCTTATCAAGGCAGAATCAGTAGTAAAAGATGCAGCGGGAAATCTTCTTGAAATTCACTGCAGCTACGATGCGGATTCCAAGTCGGGTTCGGGCACGGAAGCAAGCCAGCGAAAGGTGAAATCTACCATTCACTGGGTCTCTGTGGCACATGCCATTCAAGCTGAGGTTCGAGAATACGATCGCTTGTTTTTGGATGAATCTCCTGACACCCATGAATCCAAAAGTTACATGGACTTCATCAATCCCAATTCCTTGAAGGTAATTAAAAATGCCTTTCTGGAACCATACTTGGGTCAGGCTAGTCCAAACCAGAGCTACCAATTTCAGCGTCTCGGCTATTTTACCTTGGATTCAGATTCTCGTGAAGGAAAGTTGGTGTTCAATAAAACAGTAGGATTAAAGGATACCTGGGCAAAGCAAAATGCAGCTACCGCAAACAAGCAGCAGACTACCGCGAAACCGGTAGTACAAGCTCCCCAAGAAGTCAAGTCGGCTTTGAACGAGATTCAATACATTGGGAAAAAGCTGACTAACCTATCTGGAGATAAGCTGGAAGAAGCATTAGAGAATATCCGAACTCAGGCAGAAAATATAAGTTACGAAGAGTTGGAACCCCTGTTTGCCACTGCTGCCAAGAAAGTGGGTACTCGAATAGCTGTTTTGGTAGCCCTTTCCGTGCTTTTGGCAAAAGGCTCATCCAAAACTCCTACAGCTTCGGAATTCATCACTTCTTGCCTTTCGGATGAATCCGATATCCTTAGGGAGGAGGCAGCTAAGATTGCTTGAGCAAACCACCTAATAATAAAAAAGCCACTGTATTTCGGTGGCTTTTTTGTTGCAATTAGGTTCTTTTGATTTGGAGTTGTATATCGGAAAACTCCTTTTGCTCGATGAAAGGTTGACTTCGTAGCCTTCGTCCCGTGGCGGCAAAGATAGCATTAGCGATAGCTCCACCTGTAGGTGGCAAGGCAGGCTCTCCCAATCCTGTTGGGTCAAAACCTGAGTCCACAAAATGGGTATCTATCTCAGGAACCTCCTTCAAACGAATCAATCGGTAGGTATCAAAGTTTTTCTGCTTGGGCACCCCAGCTTCAAAAGTCAAATTGGTGTACATGGCATGACCCATTCCATCCACTATGCCTCCCCTAACCTGGTGATTGGCTCCCGTAGGGTTAACTACCAAACCACAATCGGTCACAGCAGTGATTTTTTTCAAGGTAGGCTTACCCCCTTGCACTTCAATATCTGCCACCTGGGCTACATACGACCTATGCGAGAAGTAGACACTAAATCCTTGTTTGATGGATGGGTTTTTTCCCCAATTGGATTTTTCTTTCGCCATATTCACCACACCTAACATGCGATCTACGTCGTAGTCCACTTCCCCAACGGGGTTGGTTTTTGCTCGTTGCAGGAGTTCCAAACGAAAATCAACTGGATCTTTACCCGCCGCAAGAGCCACTTCGTCTAAGAAGCTTTGCTCGGCATAGGCGAGGAAGTTTGTAATTGGAGCTCTCCAAGCATTGGTAGTGATACTCGAAGCATGTTCTATGGTTTCTATTAATACATGATCTACTGCCCCAGAGGGAAAGTTATTTTCCCGAGTAGTGTTCCCTGCATTCATCCCAACCCCTCTTAATTTATATCCTGTAAGGGTACCTTTATCGTCTAAAGCCGCCTCAAATCGGTACCTAACGGCTGGCCTGTAGGCTCCTCCGGTTAATTCATCCTCTCGGCTCCAGGTTACTTTCACTGGGGCTTGAATTGCTCGAGATACTTCTACCGCTTCAATGACATAATCCGCACGAAGTCTTCTTCCAAATCCCCCACCCAAACGAGTGATTTCCACACTTACATTTTCTGGAGGGATACCCAACAAAGCGGCAGTTTCTTGTCTGGCACGGTCTGGGGTTTGTGTGGGCCCAACCAATTCCACTTTATCCCCCTGCACATGAGCAAAAAAGTTTTCCGGCTCCATGGGAGAATGGGCTACAAAAGGACATTGATACTCTGCTGTAATGATCTTTGCGGCATTTTTAAATGCTAGGTTGACATTTCCATCCTTTCTTTTGACTTCTGCACTTCCTTTGGCAAGCAAATCGGCAAAGAGCTTGTCATGATCTGAGCTGCTCTCCACCTCAGTTTCTGGTTCGTAAGAAATTTTCAACAATTTCTTTGCCTTCATCAAGGGCCAGGTAGAGGTTCCAACCACGGCTACATTGGATCCAAATGAAACCACATCGCTCACTCCAGCAACGGCACGGGCAGCTGCATCGTCTACCGAAACTAATTTCATCCCAAATGGAGCGCGTTGGATCATGGCATACTTCATGCCTTCCCGATAAAAATCTAAGCCGTACATGCCTTGACCCGTATACATACTCTTGGCATCCACGTTTTTAACGGGAGTGCCGATAATGGTAAAGTCCTTCTTGTCTTTTAAAACCACCTCTTCAGGAGCAGTAAGCGTAGTTGCCACTGCAACAAATTCTCCAAAATGCCCTTTTTTACCCGATCCCTCGTGGCTGATCATCCCTTTGGAAACGGTTAACTCTGAGGCCGGAACTTTCCAAGTTTGTGCGGCTGCTGCCACCAAAACAAATTTAGCTGTTGCCCCTGCCTTTCGCAGTCTTTCCCAGCTATGTGGCATGGCGCCAGAACCACCAGTCAGCTGTCGTTCGTATTTTTCAGGATCTAGGTTGGCTTGCACTACCCGCACCTTTTCCCAATCCGCCTCCAACTCTTCTGCCACCACCATGGGGAAAGAAGTTTTGATGTTTTGCCCTAACTCAGGATTGGGTGAAAAAATAACCACATCTCCGGTTGGAGAGATGGAT
This sequence comes from Bacteroidota bacterium, assembly GCA_016866385.1. GTDB lineage: Bacteria > Bacteroidota > Bacteroidia > Cytophagales > Cyclobacteriaceae > Algoriphagus. The sequence goes on along the minus strand of VGMU01000052.1, from coordinate 7,109 downwards.
AGAAAACTATTGAAGGATTTGGCTTGCGCCAAAATCTGTTCGGTGCTAAGTACCTCCATTTTTGGAGAATCGCAGCTAAACCAATTGAATCCAATGACCAATCCTCCAGCAGTGGTCCCTGCTATCTTTAGAAAATCTCTTCTGCTTGTTCGTAGTTGAGTTTGCATGATTAGGAGGATTTAGAGGCTAAGGATACCGCTTCTCGAATTTTATGGTAGGTGCCACAGCGACAAATATTTCTATTCATGGCATTGTCAATTTCTTCCATACTGGGGCTAGGATTTTGATTTAAAAAGGCAGCTGCGGTCATGATTTGACCTGCTTGACAGTAGCCACATTGAGCTACATCTACTTCTTCCCAGGCTTTCTGTACGGGATGATCCCCCGCCTCTGAAAGACCTTCGATGGTGACTACTTCAGCATTTCCTACGCTCGAAATAGGCGTCACGCAAGAAAAGGTGGCATTTCCATTGACGTGTACCGTACATGCCCCGCATTGTGCAATCCCGCAAGAAAACTTTGTTCCCACCAATCCCAAGTGATCACGAAGGACCCAAAGTAAGGGGGTATCGTCTTCCACTTCTAAGGTTCGGGTGGTTCCATTAATTGATAGGGTAAAACTGGCCATTACTAGGTTAGGTTAAAATTGATTGGATAAGTTAGCTAGTTTTTTTAAAAACTAAAAACCATTCACAAAAAGGCCTTACCCTCAGAAACTTCACCTAGATCAAGCCTCCGACTGCGTAACCTTAGAAAGGAAAATTTTTCTTAGTTAAGAATTTTTCTAATTTCGAAAATATCTTTTTAACCCCCATCAAACCCATGTCTCAACCTATCAACGTAGCCATTGTAGGAACTGGATTTATAGGACCTGCACATTTGGAAGCCCTAAGAAGAATCCCTCACGTAGAGGTAGTAGCCCTCGTAGAAGTCACTCAGGAGCTAGCCAATGAAAAAGCCAAGCAATTGGGAATTCCTAGAGCGTATGTTTTTGCCGATATGCTCAAGCAAGATGACATCGATGTAGTCCATATTTGTACGCCTAACTTCCTACACTACAGTCAAGCCAAGGCGGTGATGGAATCGGAAAAGCATGTCATTTGCGAAAAGCCCTTGGCACTCACCATTCAGGAGGCAGAAGATTTGGTACGTATAGCCAAATCCACCGGATTAGTCAATGCCGTACACTTTAATTTGAGGTATTACCCCATGGTACGCCAAATGAAGGTGATGAGGGAAAAAGGAGAATTGGGCAAAGTATATTCCATCATGGGCTCCTATTTACAAGATTGGCTATTCCTTCAAACCGATTACAATTGGCGACTTGAACCAGACAAATCAGGCGATTCTCGAGCCATTGCGGACATAGGTTCTCACCTCTTGGACATTACCGAATACGTGACGGGGTTAAAAATTACAGAAGTACTTGCTGATTTTTCTACCGTGCACAAGACCCGATTGAAACCCTTAAAGCCTATCGAAACCTATTCGGGTAAGATGCTTACCCCATCTGATTACCAGGAGGTCCCCATCAATACCGAGGATCATGCTACGGTGTTGCTTCGTTTTGACAATGGGGCCAAAGGCTCCATCACGGTATCTCAAGTCAATGCAGGAAGAAAAAATCGACTCAATATCGAAATTGCTGGCTCTGAAGCTGCTTTTGAATTTAACTCAGAGCGTCCTAATGAATTGTGGATAGGAAAGAGGGAGAAAGCCAATGAGCACTTGTTGAAAGATCCTTCCTTAGTTCATAAAGAGGTTAGTTCTTTGGTAAGCTTTCCAGGAGGACACAACGAAGGATTTCCTGATACCTCCAAGCAGATGTTTAAGGAAGTATACTCCGCTATTTCTTCTGGAAAGCAGCCTGATAAGCCTTCCTATCCCACCTTCGCTGACGGGTGCAGGGAATTACTTATAGGTGAACGCATCGTAGAGAGCAATAAAAAGCAGGCTTGGGTTAAAATTTAAAACAAAAAATTAAAACTAAACTTAAAAAGTCTAAGAGAGTTAATAACAAATTCCTATTTACCAACCCTACCCATAAACAACCAAAAAAGATGAAAATTACAAAGATTAGTTTCGTATTATCCTTACTTTTCCTAAGCGTAATGTCCGTTCAGGCACAGGAAAAAGCAAGTCCAGCGCGTACAGCAGAAGGAGTGGCAGCTGGATCCTCCATTACCATCAATTATTCTTCCCCAGCCGTAAAAGGAAGAACCATCTGGGGAGAGTTGGTGCCTTTTGGAAAAGTTTGGAGAGCAGGGGCAGACAATGCCACTACCTTTTCTACTTCCAAGGACATTACCATAGAAGGTCAAAAACTCCCAGCAGGTACTTACAGCTTCTTTATCATTCCTGGTGAAGTAGAATCCACGTTTATTTTTAATAAAGTGGCCAAGCAATGGGGAGCCTACACCTACGATGAAAAAGAAGATATCTTGAGAGTTTCGGTTCCTTCCCAACAATCTTCTACCCTAGAAGAACGCTTGGTATATGAAGTCAAGTCGGATTCCTTTGAAATTCGGTGGGAATATGGAAAAGCTTCTGCCAAAATAGGTTCATAAGACAACCCCACAGTCTTATCCCCATAAATTGAGTTTTATGGGGATTTTTTTATTGCCTATTCAAACCTGTTTCAATCGGAAACTGCATGTATTTTTGCACTATATGGCAATGCTTTCATTATCCCAATTGGACCTACCAATTACTGAAATTATCCCCGAGGTAAAACAACAGCTCACTGCTCGAAATACAATCCTCATCCAAGCGCCACCCGGTGCAGGAAAAAGTACGCTATTGCCGCTCTCCTTGCTTCAGGAACCTTGGTTGGAGGGCAAAAAAATCTTGCTGCTCGAACCGAGACGCTTGGCTACCAAAAGCATTGCACAACGCATGTCAGATTTGCTCGGTGAGGAAGTTGGACAAACCGTAGGTTACCGCATTCGATTTGATACTTGCGTCAGTGCAAATACCCGATTGGAGGTAATCACGGAGGGCATTCTTACCCGAATGCTTCACCAAGACAATGCCTTAGAGGATGTTGGAATGGTTATTTTTGATGAGTTTCATGAGCGAAACCTGTTTTCCGAGGTAGGGCTAGCACTCTGCAGAGAAGTACAGCAGATTTTAAGGGAAGATTTGCGCATCCTGCTGATGTCTGCCACCATCGATTCTCCACAGCTCTCCAAACTTTTGGATGCACCCATTATCCAAAGTAAAGGAAGACAGTATCCTGTGGCAATCAATTACCTGCAAGAAGTAGATGAATATTCCATTGGAGAAGATTCCGCAAGACAGCTTATTCCACTGACCAAGCAGCATGCAGGAGATTTTCTGGTTTTCTTACCCGGTCAAGGGGACATCAGAAAAGCCGAGGAAGTGTTGAAAAAGGCCTTAGCTACAGATCTAATTGTCCCTCTTTACGGACAACTTTCCTTTTCGGAGCAGCAACGGGCCATTCTTCCCCACCCCAATGGAAAGCGAAAGATTGTGCTTGCCACCGATATCGCTGAAACCTCCCTTACCATTGAGGGAGTTACCGTAGTGGTGGATACGGGATTTGCGAAGTCAAATCGATATGATCCGCGCTCAGGACTTTCCAAATTGGAGCTCCACCGCATTAGCAAGGATTCTGCAGATCAACGAAGTGGGCGCGCAGGAAGATTGGCTCCCGGCCATTCCTATCGCTTGTGGAGCAAAGGTACGCAAGCGCAATTGGCAGATTTTCGTACCCCAGAGCTCCTAGAAGCCGATTTGACAAGCTTGGTGCTAGACATGCAGATCTGGGGAAAGAAGGATATCCGCAGCATGACCTGGTTGAATCCTCCCCCAATCAATTCTTTGGTATCGGCAGAAAAAGTGTTGGAAGCCATTGATGCCCTCGACCAAGGCCAATTGACTCCTCATGGGAAAGAACTCCATCAAGTTCCTGCCCATCCAAGAATTGCGCACATGCTCCTCTATGCCAAAAAGGCAAACCTCTTGCCTCTGGCCACCGATATTGCCGCCATTCTCGAAGAAAAGGACCCACTTGCCTCCCAGGCAGGTGTAGATCTCAACCTTCGAATTGAAGGTCTGAGACGGTTTCGAGGGCAGGTAAATGGGGCATTTGGGTACAAAAAGATAGAGAAGGTGGCCGCCCAATACCGTAAACTACTCGCTGTAACTCCTGAAAATAGTCCAGTAGATCCTTGGGCAACAGGACTTTTGCTTGCCTATGCCTACCCAGAGCGAATCGCAGCGGCTAGACCTGGAAACAATGCTCAATTCCAACTTGCTAATGGGAAAATAGCCCAAATGGGGCATAAAGATGATCTCGCCTACGAATCCTGGTTGGCCGTGGCTCACCTGGATGCTCGTGATGGAATGGGGAAAATATGGATGGCAGCCCCCTTGAATCCAAAGGATTTGGCTCCCCTACTCAAAACCAAGGAGGTGCTGGAATGGGACCGAAAGAAAGGTGGCCTCCAAGCGCATGCGGAGATACGAATCGGGGCAATTGTCTTGGGCAATAGACCGCTTCCAAAAGTTAACCCAGAACTGGCAGTTCAACTACTTCTTGAAACCATTCAAAAGGAAGGAGAATTTTTGCTAGACTGGAACGAGTCTGTTCTGGAATTAATTGCTCGTGTACAGTCGGTAGCGATTTGGCATCCCAACCAAAATTGGCCAAATTGGTCGGTAGGGACGCTTTGTACCACAGCAGGAAACTGGCTGGAACCCTACCTGATGGGCATTACCAAGAATGAGGAACTGAAAAAATTGAATTTAAGTCAGTTTTTAATCCACGCACTGTCCTTTGAGCAACAGCAGGAATTAGAAAGGCTGGCGCCAAGGTTTTTGACGGTACCTTCTGGTAGTGAAATAGCCATACGCTACCAAGAAGATGGAAGCTCCCCTTGCTTATCCGTCCGCTTACAGGAACTTTTTGGCATGTTTGAAACCCCAAAAGTGAATGAAGGACGTGTGCCATTACTCATTGAATTGCTCTCTCCGGGTTTCAAGCCCGTACAGTTGACTCGGGATTTGAAAAGCTTTTGGACTTCTGGCTATTTTGAAGTCAAAAAAGAACTCAAACAGCGCTATCCCAAGCACTCTTGGCCGGAACAACCTTTGCTTGCAGAGGCGGTTAGAGGAGTAAAAAAAAGAGGATGATTCTAAGTGCACTAGGAAAAAAGAGCTTTTAACTCCTGCAACATGGGTTCTACCTCTTGCTTTTTTATCCTTGTGCTATCCTCATCCTCTGGATTATGCAGGTAATGATTCCAATGTTTTTCTGCTTTTCTAATGGTCCTTGGACTTATATCAAATTCCAGTCCATCTAGGTAATCTTTGGCTAAGGTGGACGCCTTAAAATTACCAAAGAGGTAGACCCTTAAAAGATCCACAAAAGATTCACTTAAATTAAATTCTTCTAGTATTTGAACAAACGCTCCTTGCCAGTCTTTATTTTTTTTATCAAAAATGGTCTCGAAGATGGAATCCAACGCTTCTTTGTTCCAAGGAGTCTTGGAAAGTGCCCTGCAGGCCAAGTAAGCAATTTCCCAATCCTCACCCCTCACTAGTTGGAGAAGTACTTCTTTTGTTTCCGCATCGGCTAGGGCTCCCACCTTATCTGCGAAATGGTAGGCTTCCGATTCTTTAGGGTCGCACATGCGATCTAAGGCTTTTTGTATTTCTTCCTGCATGTAATTTTGATTTCTTTTGTGTAAAGATAGCCAAGCAACTGGCTTTACGATGAAAATTCCACAAACTCAAGTTATTTCTACAGAGCAAGCACATCTCCTCCTACATCGTGGTGAGCGTGAAATCTGGAACATATTCTATCTGCCCGAAAAGCATCAATTGGTCATAGAAAGAGACAAAATTTGGCTTTGCAAGTTTACTTGCCCTGGACATCCACTTGGTCAGCAACAGGTTTACTAGAACCTGCAGAAGATATTCATTTTTGCTTAACCCTCATCAGGGCAGGCCAAGCTGCTGCAGGTTATTTCCACCAAGGAAAATTATTAGACCACAAGGTTTTTCGCGCCTATATGGTCCGTCAAAAGCAAGGTAAATCGCAATTTAAATACTTGAAAACCAATGGAAAATCTAGAGCTGCTTCTCGTATTAGATTAGTAGAAACTTCTCATTTTTTCAAAGAGATCCACCAAAGATTGCAGATTTATAATTCTCAGTACCCCCTAAATTTTTGGGGATTGGGATGTGCCAAAACCATGTGGCCCTTGCTGTTTGACCAAAGGGAAACACCTCTTTTAGAATCAAAAACTTTGCGATTGATAGAGCTCCCTTATCCGTTCAAGAAAGCCTCTTTCGAAGAATTTCAAATTTTAGAATATAGGTTAAAGCAATTTCATTTGCTGATTTCCTCTTCAGGTCATGAGCTCATTCATTCTATACTTGATGAAACACCAGAGGATGAGGAGGGTTTTTGGTAAAAAAAACCTTTGGCTTCTTAGAAACCAAAGGTTAAAAGGAACGTGGAATGTTGTTTTAGTTATTTCCTTTTTCTGAGAAATTACAGGTCAACATATTCAAGGTTTCATGAGCTACTTTGATGTTGTATTCGTAGGCCAGACTTTTGTAATTCACCAGATCGACAATTGTTCCAATAAAACATAAACCAGCAGTAATTAAGTATAATATACCTAGCCCAAGTTGGCCCAATATAAAGCGATGCAATCCAGCAAAGCCAAAGAAACCTAACAAGGTTAAAATCAATATCATCTGTGGATCTTTTCGTCTTGCACGGTAAACTTGTGCGAATAAAGATGCTTCTTCCTCATCCATAGTTTTCATTAATCCCTGAATGTAACCCAATTCCATCCCTTCCAATTCGGGAATATGCTTCAATACGTTAGCCATAGTGTGTACGGTGTTTTAATTGTTTAACTAATACCCAGATCCGATGAAAGATAACTCCAAAAGCCAGTCCTGCTGCAGGATGAAGTCTCCAGGATGCCTGAAACTCACCACTAGCTAAGAGATTCATCGCTCGTCCCAATCCACATCCTGGACACCAATCCAGGCCCATCTGGTGTAATGGACAAATACTAATTGCCTCGACTTCAGGATTGATCGTAAGAATGGCCGCCATGCTTCCA
>VGMU01000051.1 GCA_016866385.1 Bacteroidota bacterium | reverse complement strand
GATGTAACGTGCAATTTGCCGTGAGCCCGGACAATCAAACCATCATCGGCATAGAGATTAATCCCAGAGTTTCTCGATCCTCCGCCTTGGCTTCCAAGGCCACAGGGTATCCCATCGCCAAGGTAGCGGCGAAGCTTGCCATAGGGTACAATTTGGATGAATTGTCTAATTCCATCACTGGGACTACTTCGGCTTATTTTGAACCTGCTATCGACTACGTGATCGTGAAGATTCCTCGATGGAACTTTGATAAATTTAAGGGAGCGGATCGTCGATTGGGCCTTTCCATGAAAGCCGTAGGAGAAGTCATGGGTATAGGGCGTAATTTTCAAGAAGCCCTGCAAAAAGCCTGTCAATCCTTAGAGATCAAAAGAAATGGCCTAGGCGCGGATGGAAAAGAACTAAAAGACCAGGCGCAAATCCTCCACTCCCTAGCCAATCCTAGTTGGAACAGATTGTTTCATGTCTACGATGCGTTCAAATTGGGTATTTCTTTCCGTACCATCCAGGACCTCACCAAGATCGACAAGTGGTTTTTAAAGCAAATCGAGGAGTTGGTTCATTTGGAATCGGAAATAAGCAGGTACACGCTCGATACCATCCCAAAAGAAGTGATGGACCTGGCCAAGAAAAAAGGCTATGCCGACCGCCAAATCGCCCATCTTTTGGACTGTTTGGAAAGCGATGTATTTGCGAAGCGCTACCATGAGATGGGGATCAAGCGGGTTTACAAATTGGTAGACACCTGTGCCGCGGAATTTGCTGCGAAGACGCCTTACTATTATTCCACCTTTGGAGAAGAGAACGAATCCATTCGAAGCGAGAAGAAGAAAGTGGTGGTCTTAGGATCTGGACCCAACCGAGTGGGCCAAGGTATTGAATTTGACTATTCATGCGTACATGGGGTCTTGGCTGCCAAAGAATGTGGCTACGAAACACTCATGATCAATTGCAATCCAGAGACGGTATCTACCGATCCCGATGTAGCCGACAAATTGTACTTTGAGCCGGTATTCTGGGAACATATCTACGAAATCATTCTCCATGAAAATCCCGTAGGGGTTATCGTGCAGTTGGGAGGTCAAACGGCCTTGAAGTTGGCAGAAAAATTATCAAAGTACGGAGTCCGCATCATCGGCACTAGTTACGAAGCTTTGGACTTGGCGGAAGATAGAGGGCTATTCTCCACCCTTTTGAAAGAAAACAACGTGCCTTATCCTGAGTTTGGCACCATTCACAATACAGACGAGGCCTTGGAATTGTGCAAGACCATAGGCTTCCCGCTTTTGGTTAGGCCCAGCTATGTGCTAGGAGGACAGGGAATGAAAATCGTGATCAATGAAAAAGAGTTGGAGGAGCATGTGGTCAATGTGCTCCGTGATATTCCTAACAATGAAATTTTATTGGATCATTTTTTGGAAGGGGCGATTGAAGCGGAGGCAGATGCCATTTGCGATGGAGAGCACATTTACATCATCGGGATCATGCAGCACATTGAACCTGCAGGGATCCACTCAGGAGATTCCTATGCCGTACTTCCTCCATACAACCTAGGAGATTTGGTCATGAGGCAAATAGAAACCTACACCAAAAAAATCGCCTTGGCTTTAAAGACCGTAGGCTTAATCAACATTCAGTTTGCCATCAAAAATGACAAGGTGTATGTGATTGAAGCCAATCCACGGGCTTCACGTACCGTTCCCTTCATTTGCAAAGCCTACCAAGAACCTTACGTGAACTACGCCGTTAAAGTAATGTTGGGGGAAAATAAAGTGAGTGATTTTAATTTTAAGCCTGTAAAGAAAGGCTACGCGATCAAGGAACCTGTTTTTTCCTTTCATAAATTCCCAAATGTCAACAAAGAACTTGGTCCAGAGATGAAATCTACGGGGGAAGCCATTTACTTCATTGATGATTTGATGGATGATTATTTCTTAAAAATTTACGCCGAACGAAACATTTACCTAAGCAGGTAATTCCATCTACCGACCTCTGTTTTGATCAAACTACTGTTTATATTATTGGGTGTGGGCTGGCTTTTGGGCCAACTCATCCGCTATTTTTTGCGCTCCAAATTGGCCCAGTTGGCAAGGCAATTCAATGAAGCGGCCATGGAGCAACAGCGGGCCCAGCAGCGGGCCTCAAAACCCAAGGATGCTGTGGTGGTAGACTTTGTGCCCAAAGATTTTGAGCAAAAAAGAAACAAAAAAGTGGAGGGTGGGGAATACGTAGACTACGAAGAAGTGAAAGAATAATTGGAAACTCTTTATTGTCTCCGTTTGCAAAAAAAGAGCTTGGGTCCAGAACGTGTTTTGGTTCCTATTAAATAGCCCTCACCCCCGTCTTTTAAGCTAAATCTTTTTTTGAGTTCTTCTGCATCGGTCACGTAGTTGCGGCAGATCACGTTAACTTTTCCTGATGGAAAAAGAGCTCTGATCTCTTGTTTTTTAGGGCTGATTTCCTGCAAGACTTCAAAAACTCGTCCTGGAATACCTGCTTCAAAAAGCTCGCTGGTATAGAGGTGGCTATTCTTCTCCAATTTTTTGAGTCCAAATCGCTGTCCAAACAAATTAAATGCGCCTGCCTTTAGAATTCCAGTCGTGGGTTCTACAAGAAATTTTTGTACCTCCTCCCCATGAGACCGGGCTTCGTTCTCTTCTGAAGGAGTAAATTCAAAGTTAGGATGTGTGCTTTCCAAGTCTACTGCTTCAATCGTTCTTGACTTTTCTGCCTTGTCTTTTTCCCAGTGGAGCAACACCTCCTTGACCTCATTTTTGACCGATACGATTTGGATTTTTTGTATGTCGGGAAGCTCCATCCATGCTTGGGTGAGGTCAATCATGGGAGAAACTTTGAGTAAGATGCGTTGGGTCTTTTGTTGGAGGAGAGACCAGACTTTCACCAGGTCAGGTTCACCATCTTTTAATTTGAAAAATTTTTGGTTGTTTGCTCCCCTTCGGGCTGGATCTGCATAAATGAGGTCAACAGGATGTTCTGTTTTTCTTAAAAACTCCAAGCCATCTCCTTCTACAAACTCGAATCTATCTGCTTGTAGGAGATTTAGGTTGTAGCGGGCAAGTCGAACTAGTTCAGCCTGCTGCTCGCAATACACGGCCTTTTCAAATCCCTGACTCAAGTAATAGGAATCTACTCCAAATCCCCCTGTAAGATCTACCATGCATTTCCCAGAAAGGCCCTTGGCCTTGAATTTGGCCGTTTGCTCCGAGGAAGATTGCTCTAGCGAAAGACTAGGAGGAAAAATCAAGTCCAAGTTTTTGGACCACTCGAGAAGTTTTTTTGCTGCTTTCTGCCTGGCGGCGATCTGCTGCACGGCTAATTTTAGGTCAAATGCCACTTTCCCTTGGTACTTAAAAAGTAAAAGTGCAGGATCTTCATGAAGATGATCCTGCACAAAATGTTTGAATTCATCGCTATTGAATTCCTTGAAATCCATCAGATCAGTTTATTTTCCAGAAGGTATTCTGCTATTTGTACTGCATTGGTGGCCGCGCCTTTTCGTAGGTTATCGGCCACAATCCACATATTGAGTGTATTGGGCTGAGATTCGTCTCTGCGCAAGCGTCCTACAAATACTTCATCTTTTTTGTGGGAAGTGATGGGCATAGGGTAAATGAAGTTTGCTGGATCGTCTTGGACAATAATTCCAGGTGCATTTTCAAGCAAACTTCTTACTTCGGCTAAGTCAAAATCTTGTTTAAACTCTACATTGACCGCCTCAGAGTGTCCACCCATAGTGGGGATTCGCACAGTGGTGGAGGTGACTTGTATGGAATCGTCCCCAAAGATCTTTTTGGTTTCAAGGATCATTTTCATCTCTTCCTTGGTGTATCCATTGGGTTGGAATACATCGATGTGAGGAAGAACATTGAGGTCAATTTTATGGGGGTATACTTTTGGAGGGTTTACCTCACCGGCCCGCTCGGCCATCATCTGATCCACCGCTGCTTTTCCAGTACCCGTGACTGACTGGTAGGTAGAAACTACGATACGCTTGATGCCATAGCGCTGCCGAAGAGGCTCAAGGGCCAATACCATCTGGATGGTGGAGCAGTTGGGATTAGCTATGATTTTGTCCTCTGGGCTTAGGGTTTTGGCATTGATTTCAGGCACAACTAATTTTTTGCTAGGATCCATTCTCCAGGCTGAGGAATTGTCTATGACCACGGTACCCATAGCCGCAAATGCTGGAGCCCATTCCAAAGAAGTACTCCCTCCAGCAGAAAAGATTGCAATATGGGGTTTGGCCGCTACGGCTTCCGCTAGACCGATGACTTGGTAGCCATGGCCATTGAAAGAGATCTGTTTGCCTTTGGATCGTTCTGAGGCTACCAGAAGTAATTTATCGTAGGGGAATTGGTGTTCTTGGAGGACTTCAAGAATTTCGGAGCCTACTAATCCTGTAGCTCCTACAAGGGCAAGTTTCATGGGTGACAATTGAAATGAACAAATAAGGGCACAAAAATACGTATTCCTTACTAATCTTTGGTAATAAAGAAACAGATTAGCTAGGCTTAGGTTTTCAAATTTTTTGAGTATCTTCAACATACTTTTTTACGATAAGCTATGTCTCCATTTTTTTATCGAGCAGGGATGCTGCTCTTTTTGGGAGTTTTCCCATGGTTTATGCCTACGCTAGTTTGGGCGCAAAAGCAAAGTTTCGAAACCCCTTTTTTCGTCGTTTCCTATCCGCAAGCTTTTTTGCCTGGATGGTATGCCAATGAGCTGAGAAGTACAGGGGCGCGAGTGTTTCGATTGGCTACATCCGGCTTGAATGGATCTGGAGCCTTGGCTGTACAGCCCTTGACTACCTTTTCTGGGAAGATTTGGGTCCAACTTTCCACCAAAGGAATGGATCATCCTTGGGTAGTGTTTTGGGCCAAATCCTTGCGAAATGGAACGGGGACACGGCCTGCACTTGTTCATGCTTCTTGGTCAAATAGCCTAGAGGGACCCTTTGTGGAGAGAAATGCCTTAGGTCCTATCACCCAATTTCCCAATGCAAATCAGGAATTTAGAAAGGTAGAGCTGAAAGTCCCCGAAGCATTTGAAGATCAGGAAGAAGTTTTTCTGCTTTTAGAAATTGGGGTGGGACCCGGTACTGGCTCTGCCGCCCGTTGGGTGATGGACGAGTTCGGTGTAGAAAATCGAATGGTCGACACCCTTTCCCCAAGGGTATATTCGGTGAAAGGCTATGGACCCAAAGAAATAATGATCACGTTTTCTGAGCCCTTGGATCCGATTTTTGCGAAGCTTTCTTTGGCTTACGGTATTGAAGGGCGCATACCCTCTGAAATCAAGATGCCTAGTGACTCGGTGGTGGTCATCAGGGCAGATCAGGATTTGCAAGAGGATCAGGAGTATTCGCTTTTTCTTCAGTCTTTACCTGATCTCAGCGGTAATTTTCTTCAAGACACCCTACTTAAGTTTACCTACACGGATCCCACGCGCTTTGGTCCCAAGTCCCTAGTCATCAATGAAATCATGCCTTCCCCTAGGCAAGATCAAGACTTGCCATTTGTGGAATATGTAGAAGTGATGAACCCTTTGAAAAAGGAACTCAGGATAATAGGGATTTCTCTTTCTACCTCAACAAAAAGTACGCCGCTTCAAGAATTTTGGATTCAGCCAGGGGCTTTTGTGCTTCTCTGTCCAGCTAATCAGGCCAAGCTATTGGAGGAATTTGGGACGGTAATTCCTTTAATGAATTGGCCTGGATTATCAAATTCGGGAGAGTTGTTGCGCTTACATACGGCATCAGGGAAGGACATAGATTACCTCAGCTATAGGAGTGCCTCTTGGGGAGGAGGTACCTTTGCCAATGGGGGCTACAGCTTGGAGGTGCCCAATCCCTTTTTTCGCTGCGAGGCCTCTGACTACCTGCTCCCTTCCAAAGATCCAAAAAAGGGGACTCCAGGAGTTCAAAATTCTCATTTTTATCCTGATCAAGACTTTGGAAAACTTCAACTCGATTCCGCCTTTTTCAGGAATTCTACTCAGGTGGAGCTGGTATTTAATCAGCCCGTGGCTTCTCCAGGAGCCTTGGCTTCGTATGCCTTTTCTCCGGAACTAAAAATTGACTCCTTGTGGATATTTTCTTCTGGAAGAAAGGTGGGTATTTCCTTGGCTTCCCCTGCTACGCCTAGCAAAGTGTATATCCTTTCTCTCCCCAAGATGGAAACCTGCTTGGGTAAGTCTTCGGAAGATGGATTTAGGGCACAGGTCATCCTGCCTGAGTTGGCAGAGGCTGGAGAATTGGTGATCAATGAACTTTTGATGGATCCCAAGCCTGGTGATCCCAAGTTTGTAGAAATCCACAATACCACCGACAGCAGCTACCTGAGCCTCGAAGGTTGGGCCTTGGCCCGTCAAGAGGAGGTTGCACTGCCTGCACAGCAAGTTAGGGTTTTTGAAACCAAGGGATTGATGATTCCTCCTAAGGGATTTTTAGCCATTAGCGAAGATCCTGCTCGACTTCGTTTGTCCTATTCCAAATCTGCCGATGGCGCATTTCTTTCCCTTTCGAGTATGCCAAGTTATCCTATCTCTGGGGCTACCTTGCTCTTGCTTTCCCCTGAGGGTAAGGTCATGGAGTCCATTCCCTATTCTCCTTCCTGGCACCATCCCCTATTGCAACAAACCAAGGGGGTATCCTTGGAGAGAGTTTCTAGTAAAAGTCCCGGCAACTATGCCAGCAATTGGCAATCGGCTTCTAGCACCGAAGAATATGCGACCCCAGGAAGAAAAAATTCTGTGGCGTTTGAAGGGGAGAGAGAAGATAATCGCCTGGTCATAGAGCCGGAGGTCTTTGATCCTGAGGGAAGTCAAGGACCTAGATTCACCACGATTCGGTACAGCCTAGATCAAAATGGCTGGGTGGGTAGTTTTCGCATATATTCAGCTATAGGGCATTTGGTCTATGTATTGGGAGAAAACCTGTTATTAGGTACAGAGGGACTCTTTTCTTGGTCGGGTACCGATGAATTAGGCCAAAGGCTCAGTCCTGGGTATTATGTGGTGGTTGCCGAAATATTTGAATTGAAGGGGAGGAGCAGCCTCATCAAAAAAACTGTAGTACTAGGCACCCCCTTACAGTAGCAGGTTGGCAAAAGCAGGTAATGGAAAAATTAGATCCAATTACAGTAGGCTGGGTCAGGATTGATATTAATTTTTTTTGGGTTTTCTAAAAGACAAACGTATTTTAGGAGATTATTTTTTTAAACCCAGTATCCCGTAGACTAAAGAAATTGGAATTGTATGAGCAAGGAAGAAAAAACGGCGTATTCCAAGGATGAGCTTAAAGAATTTGAGGAAATTATTCTTCAGAAATTAGCCTTGGCAAAAGAGGAGCTTCATTCACTAAAGGAGACCTTGAGTAAAAAAAATGATAGTGGTACAGACCACACCTCTTCTACTTCCAAGCTTTTGGAAGATGGGGCAGATACTTTGGAGCGAGAGAGCTTGAACCAATTGGCGGCAAGGCAGCAAAAATTTGTCATCAATTTGGAAAACGCCTTGATTCGAATCAAAAATGGCACCTATGGAATCTGTGTGGATTCTGGCAAACTCATTTCGAAAGAGCGATTGAAGGCGGTGCCCCACACCATGCATTCTATTGAGGCAAAGCTGGCCAAAAAATAGGTTTGGATTTTCTTCATCGTCATATCGAGGCATTGATTTTTTGTGCACCAGAGCCTTTAACGGCTGCTGAGATGCAGGCCTGTTTGTCAGAAATGTTTGGCGCCGATATTCCTAAAAAGGATATTGATTTAGCCCTGCAAGAACTTTCCCAAAAGTATGCGGCAGAGGAATATTCCTTTGGCTTGGAGCATATAGGAGGGGGGTATCAATTTCTCACCAAACCAGCCTACCAAAGCAGTATTCAACTGTTATTACGTCAGCATGCGCAAAAAAGACTTTCCTCAGCCCAATTAGAGACTCTGGCAATTATTGCCTACAAGCAGCCCTTGACCAAGGGAGAGGTAGAGCAAATTAGAGGGGTTGCCTGTGATTATTCACTCCAAAAATTACTGGAAAAAGAATTGGTGGAGATCAAAGGAAAATCCGATGGAGTGGGGAGACCCTTAATTTATGGAACGTCCCAAAAGTTTATGGATTATTTTGGAATCAATTCTCTCCTAGATCTGCCTCAGCTCAAGGATTTTTCTCAACCTGAAAATCAAATCGGAGAAGAAAAGGCTTAAGTGAGAGGAATTACTTTTGCTAAGCGGGAAACCAAAAATTTTTTTCCGCTTTCCATTTCTACGCAAAGTACTCGGGTTCTCCTACTTTCTTTTTTTGTAAATCTTCTTCCTGCCAACTCGAAGTGTGTTTCTGGGCCTAAATCAGCCAAAAAAGAAAATGGATTTGCTTCATTTTTCGTATCGTACTTACTCATTTCCTTCATTAAAAACAGGTCTTTTGCAGAGCTTGCAGAAGGGTTTTTCATATGAATCCGTAAGGGAACCAAAAGGTCATTAGGAAAAATAGATTCGTCGAGTAGGGGTTCTAAAAGTTGCTTGAAGAGGGATTTCCATTCTTTACCGTGTGGCTCATGCCTGACACCATACTTGATAAAAGCTCTCAGGTGGGCAATTTCATGGATGATCGTCAGTAAAAATTGGTAAGGATTTAAGTCTGCGTTGAGCGTAATGGTTTGTAGTTCTTGGTCTTTGCTATACCTAAAATCACCTAGCTTACTGGATCTAGGTGCTTTGACCTTAAATAAAAATGGGGAATCTTCCCAAAGTCGGATGCAATAGGATAGGGATTTTTCGGGGAGGTGTCGATGAAAAAGAGTAAGATAATCGTTGGGCAGGACCATGTAGGTTCTAAGATAAAAAAAAAGAGTCCCGATCTATCGGAACTCTTAATTTTTTCACGCTTGGTGTGATTACTTAGCTGGAGCAGCAGCAGCAGCAGCAGCAGCAGAATCAGCGGCAGCTTGTGCAGCAGCAGCAGCAGAATCAGCGGCAGCTTGTGCAGCAGCAGCATCAGCAACAGAGTCAGCAGCAGCAATAGAATCTTGCTTTGCCTTCTCAATTTCTTCAGCAGACTTACCACAAGATGCAGCAGTAGCCATCAAACCAGCGATTGCGAAAATTGCAAATACCTTTTTCATTTGTTATGGTTTTCTTAATTACAACACAAATGTACTAGTATTAATTTTAATTGTGCAAGTGTTATTCAAATTTTTTATTTGTTTTTGTAAACAATTTTTAACGGAACGCCCTCAAAATCGAAATTTTCTCGTAATCTATTTTCTAGAAATCGCGTATAAGGCTCTTTTATGTATTGTGGCAGGTTGCAAAAGAAAGCAAATACAGGGTTTTTGGTAGGAAGCTGGGTAAGGTATTTTATTTTTATATACTTTCCTTTCCATGCTGGAGGGGGATATTTTTCGATTTCTTGAAGAATAATTTCGTTTAATTTCGAGGTAGGTACTCGCCTGGTTTTGTTTTCATACACCTTGACGGCCAATTCTATGGCTTGAAAAATGCGTTGTTTTTCTGTGACAGAGGTGAAGATGATAGGAATCCATTTGTGTTCTCCGAGTCGTTCCAACATCTGCTCCTTAATTTTATTCATGGTTTTGTGGTCCTTTTCGATAAGGTCCCACTTGTTGACCATGATGAGGATGCCTTTGTTATTTTTTATTGCCAATGAAATCAAGTTGATGTCTTGAGCTTCTAAACCTCGGGTAGCGTCTACCATGACTATGATGACATCGGATTCTTCCAAGGTGCGTAGGGAGCGCATCACCGCATAAAATTCCACATCTTCCTTCACCTTAGCTTTTTTTCGAATTCCTGCGGTATCGGTGATGATGAAGTCTTTGCCAAAAAATTTGTAGCGGGTATGGATTGCATCTCGGGTAGTGCCCGCTTGGTCCGTTACGATGGTTCTTTCTTGTCCCAAAAGGGCATTGATGAAGGAGGATTTGCCCGCATTGGGCCTGCCTAGAATGGAAATTTTTGGTACTCCGGCATCTGGATCTTCTTCTCCTTCCTCTTTGAAATGACTGATGATGGCGTCCAGCAGATCGCCAGTGCCACTTCCACTTACCGCGGCGATGGGAAAAATTTCAAAATCTGTTACGCCCAAGGCATAAAATTCGTTGGCCATGAAGGCTTTTTCCTGATTATCGGCTTTGTTGGCCACTACGTATAGAGGCTTTTTATTGGAGCGCAGCTCGTTGGCAAATTCTGCATCCAGGTCGGTCAGGCCGTCATGACAATCTACCATGAAGAGAATCACGTCAGCTTCTTCGATGGCGAGCTTTACCTGCTTTCTGATTTCAGCTTCATACAAGTCATCAGAGCCGGTCACGTATCCTCCCGTATCAATGACGGAAAAGAATTTGCCAGACCACTGGGCATGCCCGTAGTGTCGGTCTCGAGTGACTCCACTCATGTTGTCCTCTATGGCCTTTCTTTCTTCCACCAGACGATTAAAAAGGGTAGACTTACCTACGTTGGGTCGGCCTACTATTGCTACAATATTTGCCATGATTAAGAGGGGTCGTACCCAAATTTTTTGAGTAATGTTTTATTTTTTCTCCAGTCTTGCTCCACCTTCACGAAGGTTTCAAGAAAGACCTTTTTTCCAAAAAATTTTTCTAAGTCTGCCCGTGCTTCTATGCCTACTTTTTTAAGCATTTTTCCTTTTTCTCCGATAAGGATGCCTTTTTGACTGTTGCGTTCTACGAAAAGAGTGGCCCGTATTTTGATAAGTTGGGCGTCTTCGTGAAAATCCTCAATACCCACTTCCGTGCTGTAAGGAATTTCTTTTTTGTAATTGGTAAAGATTTTTTCTCGAATAATTTCAGAAGCAAAAAATCGTTCTGGCCGGTCGGTGAGCTCTTCTTTATCGTAATATGGGGGGTGGATGGGTAGGCGCTCCAAGATTTCTTGGAGAATTTTTTCTGTATTGAACCGTTCTAAGGCAGATACAGGGATCACCGTTTGGGTCTGTATTCTTGAGGTCCAGTAGTTTGTCACTTCCTCCAGCTGCCCTTCTTTTGCCAAATCAATTTTGTTGATCACCAGGATAACAGGGGTGTCCGAAGCATTTATTTTTTGAATAATTTCTTCTATCTCGTCGTCTGTTTCGAAGAGATCGGTGACAAACACAATCAAATCGGCGTCTTCCAAAGATATTCTGACAAAGCTCATCATGCTTTTGTGCAGTTCATACTTGGGCTGGAGCATGCCTGGGGTATCTGAAAATACGATTTGGTAGTCCTCAGAATGGATCAACCCTAAAATGCGGTGCCGGGTAGTCTGGGCTTTTGAGGAAACAATAGAGAGCCGCTCTCCCACCAAAATATTCATCAAGGTCGATTTACCTACATTGGGTTTTCCAATGATATTGACAAATCCAGCCTTATGAGAAGGAGCGTGCATAGGGTTATTTTTCGCAAAGGTACTTGATTTTTGAGAGATTGTGCTTACCTTTGTCCCACTATATCGCGGGATGGAGCAGTTGAAAACGTTTGACTGGGCTTATATCCGCCGCGGCGGACCAAGGTTCGAAGCGTTGATACAGATAAAAAAGAGAAAAAGACATATCGCGGGATGGAGCAGTTGGTAGCTCGTCGGGCTCATAACCCGAAGGTCACAGGTTCGAGTCCTGTTCCCGCTACAAAGAACCCCTTCTACGTTACGTATTAGGGGTTTTGTTTTTTCAGTAGGCCGTTCAGTAGGCTGTTTGGGGTTAACTTCATTTAAAAAACTATACTTTTTCGGGTAACTACTCTACTCTTTTATTCAGGGGTAATAGGGTTTTGATTAAAGAAGTACAGTTAATTTAGCTTTGCCTCCTAAAGGGTGTATTGAATAAGTCAACCATCAAGTGCACTTTTCTCTTCAATCTCCCTCGACTAGAATAATTTTGGGAAGCGGTCTCCCTAAAACTTTACCTACCAATTCTCTTTTCCTATCAAATTTTTTTTCCTCCTCCTCATTCTTGAATATCCATTGGATTGGAGGAATAGATAAGCCAACTTCAAGCAAAAATTTCAAATCATCCTTTGAGATTGATTTTTCAAAAAAAGCCTTCAACAGTTGAATTTTTTGGTCTTTGGTCATTTACCTTATTTTTTAAATTTTGCCTATCCTAAAAGAGTATCTGGTTTTATTCGTTCATAATCCTCTCAATAAGGATATCTAGATCATCTTCATTCAATTCTTGAAAATCAATCTTTTGACTAAATGTGGTGGTCTGAAGTTTAGGCAATAGATACGGAATCAAATCCGTGAGGAATTTAAGTCTATCCCTAGGATTTAATGATTCTAAATCCTCTTGTATCAATTCAAAATTATTATCAAAAAGTGCTTGAATTCGATCCCTCATGAATTGAGGAGATTTGTTTTTTGCTCCTTTTGGTCTTCCTGGATTTCCTTTTTGAAATCGTGCCATTTTTCCCGTAAATTTTACCTAAAATACGAAAAATCTTAACTAAAAGTTCCTTTATAATTTAAAAAAAAATACAAATGATTACATTTTATTCCTCTTGTATTAAATAATGTAATAGGGCTAATTAGAAAAACCTAAATTTTACTTACATTATGGTTATATTTTTTTTCAAAATAACTAATTCACTTTCATAAAAATTTTTCATGGAACTTAAAAAACTGTCGATTTCAATACAGCGTGTAAGCAATATTGCCTTGCCGCAGGCGCAACACAAGGCAACATCGCCTACACGCAAAACGTTTCCCTAACAAAGACATATCCATTGATGTCTACAATTCCCATTGACTCCACCCTTTTTTAAGATAATTTTTTCTTCTTCTTTCAATGGCAAAGGCATTAAAATTCTAGATTTTGTACCCTATTTGTACCTTATTTATAAAAATATTTTTTAAAATGCTGTATATCAATATATTAATTCAATAGTTTACTTTCTGTATCGGAAAGTAAGCACCACAAACAAAGCAATGCAAAAACATTGACTAAACCTAAATTAAGCCTCAATATGGAGACCTGAAGGAGGAAGGATAGCCATTTTAAAATTTGAAAATATATTTTTTAAAAAAATAAATTATTGATTATTATTACTTAAATTTATTATAAATTATTTAATAAATTCTCAAAACTATGAAT
Source organism: Bacteroidota bacterium (assembly GCA_016866385.1). Taxonomy (GTDB): domain Bacteria; phylum Bacteroidota; class Bacteroidia; order Cytophagales; family Cyclobacteriaceae; genus Algoriphagus. Next base: position 1,908 of record VGMU01000051.1, on the reverse strand, counting down.
AAGCAAAGATTAGCCATTTTAATAACTGCTGCCGTAGGAGCATTGTCTACATTCATGCCTTGGGTAACAGCTGGACCTGTTTCTATTGCCGGAAATCAAATTGATTACGGATTAGGATGGATTTCCTTTGGATTGTTTGCTGTTGCACTAGTATTGTGTCTTTTGGATGATAAGCAGAAGAAGCTTTCTGGCCCTCTATTAATGGGTGCAATAATAACTCCTTCATTGGCCGCATTATTGGGGATAGGAACAATATGGAAATCTTATGCTGGAAAGAGAGAAGCCATAAAAGGTGCTAAAGATGCTATAGATGGAACATTTTTTGAGGGACTTGGAGGGGAAATGATTGATGCCGTTGATAAGAGTATAGGAATTGGATTCGGTCTATATTTTGTGGTTTTGGCGGGAATTTTAATCCCATTATTTGCCTTGTTAATTAAAGATAAAGATGAAGCTTCCTCCACCACGGGAAATGATTTGGGTTCGATTTTATTGAGTACAAAAGCGTTTATTGTTTATTTTTCAACCCTTCTTATTTTGCCATTTATTCTCATTTTACTTCGAAATAATAGTTCGGAAGGTTTGGAATATACCTACATCATTTTTTCAATAGTAGCCTGTTCCTTATTGCCAATAAAGATTTCCCAATCTAAATCGTTTACAAGATTAAATAGTCTCTTTAAATTAAATACGGTTATTTGGATATTGATTTTGATTTGGCTAGCGATCCAACCCGAAATTTCTTTTTTTAGAACCTATGCGCTAAATGGCTTGTATTATAGTTTTACTGAGTATTATTCATTTTTCTTTGTTATTTTAGGAGGATTTGCTCTTACTGCCGATGTGTTTGAAAAAGGAGGAAATAAAATTGACTCTTTAAGAAGGCTTTCCTTATTATTTAATTATAAATTTTTGATTTCTATTATCTTTGTTTCATTAGTTGGCATTACTACATATAAATTTTTCACGGTTCATATTTTGAGCTATGAAGAAATGGAGACTTTCAATTCAAAGAATGACACCTTTTCTGGAACTTGGTATTATCTAAATAAGGACACCACTGATGTGGAATTCGTTAATTTCAATTACAATACTGAGCGGCAAGGGGAATCTGGTGAAGTTAAGGTAGACTATTCTGCACAAATTATTGAGAATGGGGCCTTTCAGGTTAAAAATTATACTCCTACGACTTCAATTATTTTGGATTATACCCAACAAATTTCATTTCCTATTTTGTTTGATGATGTGATACAAATAGATGAGGCAAATGAGAAGGAATTAAAGGTGAAAATCCAGTTAAGTAATGGCACTTCGAAAAATCTTATTTTTACACGAGATAGTAAAAAGTTATATGAATTAGTTAGGGCTAGAGAAAATCGACAATATGCTTCACAGTCATTTGAATTTGAAGAAAACCAGTTCGATGCAGTTGAAAAATCATTTGTTGTGAATTCGGAAAAAACATATTTCCACAATGGTCCAAGTGCTTCACAACGTAGAAAAGCCTATTTGGTAAAAGGTGATATTGGTACTTTCAACGCGGAGGTAGATGGGTTCGTTTTTATTCGGTTTACAAATTCAAGGGGTGCGGTTTCTGAAGGCTGGGTTCAACTTTCTGATTTGGAAGTTTCTGGAATTAGTGTCACTAAAAAAATTCCAAGTATTTATCCTAATGCATCGGAAAGATTATTGACAGCATCTGATTTGGTAGGAATGGATAGCTGGGATCTAATAATTATTCGAAATGAAATTTATGCAAGGCATGGTTACATTTTCAAATCTCAGAAACTTAAGGATTATTTTAGTAAACAAAGCTGGTATGTACCAAGGTATGATAATGTTGAATCTAAGCTCTCAGTTATTGAACAAAAGAATGTAATGTTTATTAAATCCTTTGAATAAGCTATA
>VGMU01000050.1 GCA_016866385.1 Bacteroidota bacterium | reverse complement strand
CCTAAAAAGACGAAAACAACTATTTTTAAAAGAAAAAATCCTACATTTAAACAACGAAACCCTCTACAACTAAACTGTCCACTTTCTTTGACGACATACAATACTGAGAATTGATTAAAGCATTCATTGGGTAAACAATGACTGCTTTCACTCCATTTTCTAGATTTGGGTTTTTAGCTAGATAATTAAAAATAGTACCAATGAAGGTTAAGCTTTTTCCGGATCCCGTTCCTGAGGTAACAATAAAATCTTTACCTCTCGCACCTAAGGTCAAAGCTTCAACCTGGTGATCATACAATTTGAATCCAGAAAATATGTTTGCAAGTTTTGGATCAAGAATGCCTCTTGAAATCAATTCCTCGGTACTACTTGAAACTTGAAAAGATGGATTGAATTGGATCAGTGGATCTTTCCACAGTTTTCCGCTATTGATTGACTCCTCCACGACTGAGGCAATCATTCCATCACTGATATTGATAAAACTTTTTATGTACGACTTATAGTCATCAATAATTGACTTATGAAGAGAAACTATATTCATTATTCTTTTTTATTTAAAGTTCAATTTTCATTTTAATCCATAATCCCTTCCAATACCCACAAAGCCCCCTTTGCTCGTGTCAATTGGGTATATCGAATATTGGCATTGGAAATGGGCAAAAGGGGTTCCTTTAAAATCAAAATCACCACATCAGATTCGCATCCCTTGAAGCGGTTGATTGAGGTCATGTACAGGTTTCCCTTCTCTTTTTCCTCAGTTGGGCTCAGCCAGCGTAGCATTAGTTTTGCCTGTGGCAGTTCCCTTCCTTCAAGCCCCCAATCTTGTGTAGACCCATCCACGATCACGGTGATCTGCCGAGTATTTACCTTTTCAATATGCAGTAGTCGCAGCAGTAGCCGATCGAGTTCTTCTACCAAATTTTCTGAATGATAAGGCCGGATTTTGACAGGTATTCCTTCCGGTACATTTCCAGATTGGGTATTTAGCCCGAGATGGGTATTGACAAAGCGATTGATTGTCTTTGCATTCCGGTAATTGTATAGCAGCTGCATGCTTGCCCAATTTTCAGCTCTCGGAAGGTAGAAATCCCGCTGAAATATGTTTTGCTTAGGGTCAAAAAAGACAATCGCCTGTCCCTCATTTTTTAAGAAGTGCAGCAACAGCGTCTCGATCCACGCGCCATCCATATCCTGACCTTCATCTACGATCAGCACATCGAAACGCTCCTCCTCAGTCAAGCTTCTGCCTTGAATAAGGGACTTGAATTTCATAGGCATACGTACTTCGTACAAGTCGGGATCTTGCTTGTTTTCCTTTTCAAACCAGGATGAATCGACTTGATTGACCTGCTCCACCATAAAGGAATGAATGGTGTTGACCACCGTATTGGGATGCATTCCTTCAGAAAGTTGTGTTTTTAGCTGTTGGTTGAAGCAGAGGAGCAGAACTTTTTTGCCCTGCTCGGCAAGGTGAACTGCTGAAAATCGAGCGAGCAAAGTTTTGCCACTCCCTGCACCTCCTTCTATACCGAGGCGAGGAATTCCGAGCAATCCCGTAAAAAACAACTTTTGCTGTTGCTCCATGGCCTCTACAGATAGCTGCATCTCTTGTAGTAAGGCCTTGGCATTGGGTAGTATTGTAAAGGTCTGTGTAAGCTCTTTTTTGATGGATTCCTCATATACCGCTTTTTCAATACCCTGAAATTGCACATAGTCTTGGGAGAGACCGTGGATGGCCGCGTCCAAATTTTTCAAGGGATTGGCTAAGGCATATTGGTCCAAAACTCTCCAGAAAGATAAATGGGTGGGAAGGAATTCCCGCTTGTTTTTTATTCCATCTGGAAACCAAAGTAACCAGGTGATGGGAACCCTGTGTGCCAGTTGAGTATGGTAGCGATAGAGTAGGTTAGTGACATAGCCCATTACCTGCTGCTCAGGTGCGGTATCCAAGTAGTGATCGCCGGACTTCCACTGGTTGCGCTTGGTATTATAGTACATGTTGCCGCCTTTGACTTCAATGACAAAGAGGTGATTAAACTTGCCTCCACGGAGGTCCATCACCAGAAAATCGATCTCATACAAAAGGGCTTCCTTGGCATGCTTGCGCGCAAAGCTTTTGTTATAGAAAATATCAAAGTCATCCCCGAGTGCTTCAAGTGCAGTATACACTTGCTGCTCAGCAAAATTCTGACGGAACTCTGGGAATTTCTCTGGATAAATCATCGCTATAATTCAGTTGGGCAGCTGAAAAGGTTGAAGAAAATGGGCAAGGAAATTTACTAAATTTTTGGTGCTGAGCTATACTGAATCATTTAAAATAGGTATCAGCGGTAGTAGGCTAATGAAGCAGACTTTTTTAAGTTGGGGTGATGTGAATTAAAACATTCCCTCGTCTATCTCCTCAGCAAAATCCTCCCAATCCAGGTTGGCGAGCGCTGAGTTAATCAGCTCCCTGATGGATACCCCATCGGGGCTATTGACAAACCAGATGTAGTTCAACTGGGAAGTGGCATGCGGGTTATGAATTCCCTTCCAGGAGACAAACTCCCCAAAACATACCCAGTAGGGCATGCTCCCAGTCAGGTCCTTCGGCGTATCGATGGCTACCGCAGTAGAGCGCCAGTGCTCCGGAGGATCGAGGTGGTCCAGCACAAATTGGTTCATCTTGGGTCCAGGTGTTCCTTCCAAGATCCCCTCATAGGTCATTCGGATACGCAGGGAGGTCATTTGTACTTCTCGTCCAGAAGGGAGGGTAAATTTGAATTCGTTTTGTTTCCAGATTTCGGGCATGGTATTGAGGCGTTTGGGTGAGGTATGTCTCTAAAGTTAACAAGTTAGTGGATGGTATGATACAGCCGCGCCTGGTTGTAGTGCGCCACGGGATTGCCTGCTTCAGCTAGCTTTCCATAGCCGAGACGTACCTGCTGCCAAAGTTCGGGAATGGGTAGATGAAGGTATTGGGAGACCACTTCTGCAAAGCAGGCATTGGATTCATCTACCTGCTCCTGGTTTACCCTTGGCAGTCCGTAGGCGATGGCCTCGGCTACTTCGCTGACAAACATGCCTGTAAAAAAACCCTTGAGGCCAAATTCATTTACGAACTGCTCGGCATGGCACCAGATAAATAGGCTGTCTTTTTTTGCGCGCAGCAGCCCTACTGCCTTCTCGTCGATGATGTAGGCGGACCAGCCGAAAGAATTCACCTGAAACTTGCCCATGGAGAGTAATCCTAGGGAGGTGCCATGTCCCATCATCAGGACCCGGTCTTGGGCCTGGATCAAGTCCAGCACCTCCTCCTTGGAGCAGTGGCCTTGGATGCGAGTTTGGTTGGGGATACCCGCATAGATGGGGTCCAGAAAGGTAGTGGTCGGATCCTCCGGGTGGATAATGAGTGTATTCATGGGTGACAAACTCCTGGATTAAAGGCCGGAGCCTACAGGAATGCCACAAAGAAAAAAACCAAAAATGAGGAAGAGAATAAAATTACAAGCTTGCAAATGGGGAGGGCCTGAAAATCTGGGTGTCTAATTTTGGGGCCTTAATCAGCGAGTTAAAGGGAAACAATTATTCACTCTAAACCAAAAAACGATGAGTCAACTCACCCAAATCGAATGCCCTTCTTGTGGCAGCAGCATTGATGTACAAGATGTACTAGCTCACCAAGTGGAAGAAAAACTGAAGCGCGAATTTAAAGAAAAGTTGGAAAAAGAAAATGCGAGCTTTCAAAAAAAGGAGGAGGAGCTAGAGCGGAGCAAGCAAGAGTTTGCTGAAAAGCAGCGCCAGGCAGAAAGTTTGTTTCAGCAGCAGCTACAGGCCAAGTTACAAGAAATGACCCAAACCTTAGAAGTTGAGCTCAAACAAAAAATCGCCAAGGAGGAGGCGGGTCGACTGGAGCTGCTGGAGAAGGAGCTCCAAGAACAGTCTGAAAAGGTGAGGGAGTTGAATCGCACCAAAGCCGAATTCGAAAAATTGAAACGGGAAAAGGACGAGCTTCAGGAAGCCGTGGAGGCACAAGCCGAGCAGCGACTCAGCGCAGCTCTGGAGGAAGAGCGGGCAAAAAACAAAGCTAGATTTGCCGAAGAAGCTGGAAAAATCAAACTTCAAGAGGAGGCCAAGGTGGAGTTGAAACTCAAGGAGCTCGAAAAGCAACTGGCAGATCAAAAAAGGCTGACCGAAGAAATGAAGCGGAAGCAGGAACAAGGCTCCATGCAGTTGCAGGGTGAAGTATTGGAGTTGGCCATCGAGGAGTGGCTGCAAACCAAGTTTCCCTTGGATTCCATCGTTGAAATCAAAAAGGGGGCAAGAGGTGCGGACTGCTTGCAGGTGGTGAATACCTATACTGCGCAGAATTGTGGTAAAATCTACTACGAAAGCAAGCGCACCAAGGAGTTTCAAGCGAATTGGGTGGAGAAATTCAAGGGAGACATGCGTGAAAAGGGAGCTGACATTGGCTTACTGGTGACCGAGGCCATGCCTGCTGGGATGGAGCGAATGGGAATCCTAGACGGGGTGTGGATTTGTACCTACGAGGAGTTTAAGGGGCTTTCTTTGGTGCTGCGAGAATCGGTCATCAAATTGAATGAGGCGGTCAGTTCCCAAGAAAATAAAGGGGATAAGATGCATCTCCTCTATGATTTCTTGACCAGTACTACCTTCAAAATGCAGGTGGAGGCCATTGTAGAGGGATTTTCGGGAATGAAAAATTCCCTGGAAACCGAAAAAAGATCCATGCAGCGGATTTGGAAGGAGCGGGAAAAGCAGATCGATAAGGTGATTGAAAACACCATCGACATGTATGGATCCATTCGGGGGATCGCTGGAAATTCGGTGCAGCAAATTGATGCGCTGGAGCTTAGTGGAGGACAGGAGCTGTTGGATTAATCGAGGCGGCGGGGGACCTGGGATTTGAGTTGGTAAATCGCTTGCAGATCCAGCATGCTATTCAGAAAATTAAGCCACATCCCTGCTGCATCGGTGGCTATTGGGCCCCTGCACCAAATACAGCTAGGACAAGGAAAGATTTCCATTTTGTCCTAGCTGTTATTTAAATAGGGGATAATTTTTTAACTAGGTAAATTTTTGAATTTTCCGAGATTTGATTTTAGTTCTTGTAAAATTTTTGTTTCGTCCTCAAATGTTATTTGAGGATCAACCCCATGGGATTCCTCTGTGCGTTTTAATATTTGGTAGAATTTCTCAAGGCCAAAGGTTCCAAGAAGCACGGTAATTTCTTTATTGATTTTGGAAATCCGCTCGCTCATTGAATTTTCTCTTTTCAATTTTTTGAATATTTCTTTACCATTAGCGTCAACCTTATAGTCAAGTTTACAAAGTTTAGCGATCAGACCGTGGTTGTATGTACCTGTAAATTTTTTGTACAGCTGAAGTAAAAACAGGTAATCTTTGTATATCTCTTTTAGTGATTCTCCTTGAGGGTTTATTAAAAAATACAAGTACACTACCGTATGTGTAGCATCAAGGTTAACACTCCCAATACCATCAAAACAAATGCAATACCCCAATTTTTTACTAAATACTTTTTGAAGTTTGACCGTGATAGGTTTTGGTTTAATTTTTCTAAAATATTCTCCTTCCACCATATCGTACCTGATTTTTTCCAATCCCGAGCGGAAATAGGCTAGCAAATTGATATCCGGTAAATTGTTCAAAAAGGTATCCATGCATGTGGGACAAATTCGAGCAGTCAAGAGCTTTAAATCTACTTTTGTTTTTTTTCTATTTAAATCCAGAATACAGCCCATATCTTCTTGATGCAATGCTGCTTTCGCTCCAGCCTCCTCTTTGAAATAAATAATGATTAGCAGAGATATCAGAACATGAAAGGCGATTGGGTATTTAATTGGGTGATTGCCAACAAGTAATTTTTCCCAATTGTTGAGGTCTACAAAAACAGTTCGGTTCAGAAAATCTATACCATTGAAGTGCCGATTCTCAATTGGTTGACTGGTCAGAAATACCAGGATTTGTTCATCCCCTACATCGAATCCTATTCGGAACTCCTGCATCCAACTAAAAAATTCTAGTTCACTAAGAGCGGCTGTATATTCTCTACTTGGTATAAATGGGCCTTTACTCCCTTTTTTTAGTTGGTATTCTAAGTATTTTCCTGGAATAGATTCCAGCACCTCTTTCACCTCAACCAGCTGGACTTCATCCTGCTTTTCAGCTGTTAAAATAATAGAATAGGGCATATCGGCAGTATTTTACTAAAAAGTTAGCCGAAAGTAAAATAAAAACAAAAAAGCTTAATCCTGGGTGATTTTCTTTAACTGATTTTCAACCTCTTGGAAGCAACACTCCAAATCTTCTTCTACAAGAATTTGTCGGTCTAATCCAATCAAGGTAAGCCGTTTAGTTCCAAAATCTAAATGATGTTCAGGTCCTATAATCCAAAGTTCAATATAGACATGTTGTTGTAGTCCTTCCAGATATTCCATTACTTTAGACGGCTTGAAGTAAGACCCATTTTCCCAACCGTCTGTTATCACCACCATGAAATAAGGGCTTTTTTTTAGGGGGCTATTTTCATTTTCCTCTTGAATTTGGAGTAGTAGCCTTACTATGATATCTGAAAGGTCAGACCTTCCAGATGGAATAATTTGGTTAAGGTGAAGGAGGAGAGGATCTAGGGAACTTGAATAGGGGGGGAACTCCATAGGAGCTGGGATCGAAATCAGACGGAACAATCCAATGGAATCTGCACCGCTCTGCGCTCTAAACTCTTCCTGCAAGCGATTAAAATGGGCACCTACCTGGGATTGTATTTTTTCCCAGATAGGTTCCATGCTGTAGCTGCAGTCCAAAAGTAGTTGGTAGTAGACAGGGATGACTCGATTTATCACTTTTTTTCTTCCCAGGCTGGTTTGCTTGGCGCCATCCGCACCTGTCTCTTGTACGCTCGGTAGTCCGCTTCGCTAAAGTCTACGAGCTCAATTTCCGCTTTTTTGTAGGCCTCCTCCTCTGTGGTGAAGACGGTAGTTCGTTGGAATTTTCTAAGTCTGTCATTTTCCGACTTCAAGACCAAGTTGTATCGGCCAAAAAAGTCTAAATAGAGACCCGTCAAGGTGTTGGGATCTTTTTCCAACTCCTTCACATAGGTGGTGTACAGCAGTCTACCTGCCACCTTACGGGGGATGGCATGCTCCTCCACTAAGCGGGTTTTGTTTGGATTTTCTTCCAAACTCGCGAGTGCCGCCTTGGATATTTTTTGGTTAAACAACTCGGGTAAGTTGGGCAAATACCAGATTGCAGCGCCTACAAGTGTTTCGAGAAGGCCTTTTTCGCTTTCCTCTGCAGTACGGTAGACCTCCTGCGTGTTGAGGATCAGTTGGGAGAGCACCATAGCTCTTTTTTCTAGGGGAGTGGATGGTTGATGCATTATTTTTTTGTTTAGTTGCGATTTTAGTAGTTTTTCTTGTGACCAATTCAAGGAAGCAGGTGAATCCACTCTTCCATTCGGTAGGTTTGGTAGATGCTGTTGGTGGAATAGACTTCTCCATCTTCACCTGCTAATTCTTCCAGTGGATTTAGGTTGAAGTCTGGGGAGTAATTCTCCAGATGTGGAGTGTACCAGTTGTCGTCCAGCGTCACATAGCCGTGTTTGACCCCGTATGCGAATTTGATATACGGGATCTCAAACTGTAGGTCATGGAGGGTATCCTCGTCCGGGATTTCTGAATCCCTGAAATCTTCCACCAAGTGATGCTCTGCACCCAGCAGATGAGTAAATAGTGCCACCAAGGTTTCTTTTGGCAACTGGGTCCAGGGATCGAAGTTGACTACTTCCCCTGGGCTGTAGTACTCGGTGTAGAAGGAAATTTCGTCTGAAAACTGGTTTTGGTAGTCCTCAACTATTTCCGACGGGATCTGCTGGAGTACGTAGTCTACAAAGTTGCTCACCCGAGTCACCTCTGCTGCAGTCACTTCACTGAGGTCTTCCCGGAAGCTGATGTTGAGGGAGTCAATCTGAACCAGCGTTTTCACTCCTGCCAAAATCAAAAAAAGTACATCTTGGGACATTTTTCCATCTCCTTCCTCGCCTGGTTCGAGGAGGATCAGGTACTTTTTGGTGCGGTAGGATTGGATAAAATCTTCCAACCTTCCGCGTACTTGGTAGCGGGCAGAAGTGGCAGCAAATCCAAGAAAGGGGAAGAGGTCCTTCATGTAAAAGGAAAAAGACTGATCTCCCATGGTTCCTGAGATCAGGAGGCCTTGATTGATAAACTCTTCCGCAGTCTCATCCAGAGGGCGCTCACTGATCAAAAGGTAACGGATCAGAAATTCGCGAAGACTGTTGGTGTCCATGCAGCAGTTTATCTGGGTTTGTTGCAATAGGTACCAAAATAGATCTTGGTGGAGGTCATCGTAGCGTGAAATGGCATCGGTTGTGAGTGAGAAGTGTTTTCCTAAGGAGACGATCATGGAGAGATGGTTTGGGTGAATACGGATTCGATTCCCGAATCAATGACACAAAGGTATAGAGGCTTTTTGGGACAGTTTTTGGATTTGCAAGCTTGTAAAATGTAGAATTTTTGGGCTAAAAAATTTGCTCTTGAAATAAGAATTGCTTTCTGAAAAGCAAAATGAGGTTGCCCTTAAAAAAGAGAAAGGAGCAAAGCTACGTATCCATACAAATTAAGATGAGAGAAAGTTGATCCCCACATTTTGGAATTGAAGCTGTAAGGCTCCACCTTCACAAAGTTCTTCTTGCCATACCAGAAATCGTTCCTGATCATGAATTTTTAGGCGTAAATCTAAATTAAGTAACTGGTAGGATGATGTAGGAATATGGATCTTTTTGTAAGGAAGCGTAAAGGTCTGCAACTCCTTATGGTAGATCAGGAAGATTTGAACAAGTCCGCTATCTGCGATTTCTAGAGCCTTAGTAAGTTTGATTTTTAATCGTGTAGGCGTAGCCCCGTAGGCCAAATGTAAAGAAGCATGCTGAGGGAGCTGGTTCAGTTTTTTTTTTGGGTCTAGAAGGTGTTTGGGAAGTAGGTGAATTACGTCTGGGTCATTTTCCAAGGCGTATTCAAAAAGTTGGGTAAAGTGTGGATGGGTTTGCGGAATTTGTTGAATTCGCTTTGGATTTTTAGAAAGGGCAAGGTGGCAGAGTTCGTAATTTTGTAGTGCAACATCTCCTACAACTGAAAAATTTGACTCATTTAGACTAACTGCCAATAATGCTATGGCGAGGTCATTGCGAATGGGTAATGAGGCATATTTAAAACATTCTGCCTGTTTCAAAATCAGAGAGGTGACGAATGAAGGATCATTTTTTAAAATAAAATCTGCAAACTCGAAGGAGGTGTATTGGCGTAAAGCAAGGGATTCCACCCAATCTTTTCTTGCTGAATACTCAGGCCAACTTCTCATAATATTTGAGTTTTTTTTCATCATTTTAGGAAAAATGACTTCCATGTCTATTTGATCTTCGAAATTGGGAACGACCTGTATGAAAAATTTAAGGAGATTAAATTCATCCACCGTATAAGGTGATGAATCAATCGCTAATTGTTGAATGCCTGCTTCGATGTAGATATAGGTTGGAATATCAAATTCTTCTTGATCAGCCAATAACTTAAAAGAAAAAGGATATTGCCTGCTTAGTTGAAGTAAAAATTCTTCACCTCGGTAGTCACTATTTTCATTACGTAAAACAAGATCTAAATAACCATTACAATAATTATGCTGCCAATTATAGAAGCGAGGATGCAAATGTTTAAGAGCTTGTAATTCATGAGGTTCCATTGGAAAGGTCGGATTATGTAGATTAATCATTGGTAGAGAAAGATAAGAATTTCTATTCTAAAGTAGGGTAATTTAGTTTGGACTTGGGCAGGTAGACTGTCTTGCCTGTTTTTCCTTGGAGATGAGCTTTTTCAAGCCCAGCTCCTCCCAAAACGCTTGTGCTCGTTGTTCCTCGAAGTGGGTCTCCATATCCAAAAGGACATGGTAGAGATCCAGCAAGGTATCTGTATCTAGGTAGGAGTAGCAGAGGTTTAGACTTTGGAACCCTTCCTCTCCCCATGCATCTTCCCCCCATGCGGTGGTGCCAAACTCTTTTTCTCCGAGGTAAGTGATTTTCCTTCCCTTGTAAAACAGGTCCCAGGTCCTTCCCAGGGCTTTTTCGTAAGTTGCTGCTGAAAGATTGCCTATTTTTTTCTTTCGGGACAATAAAGCCCCAAGTAGTTTATTTTTCATGTTTGCGTTGGATATTTGTTGATTAAAAAGGGATTTGAAGTGCCCTGTAGGCACACCAAAAGAGTGCTTCCGGTTACTCAGTCCCATCGCCAGTGCCGCTCAGTGTATTTATTCCATCTTCTGTAGGTTTCGGACTCGTCCCCTTCTCCCAAGATGGGGAAAAAAGATTGCTTCCCTCGTTCTCTTCCAGAGCTGCCTTTCCGCAGGGCCCGTTCTTCCCAAAAAACTTCTGTCTGTAGCCCTCGGAGATAGGTCTCCAGGTCTCCCAGTATTAGGTAGAGGTCCAACAAGGTATCGACCTCCAGTTTGGTATAGCTAAACTTGGTGTAGTGGTCACCTACATGGTATCCTGGGGCTATCTCCCTTAACTCCTCTACCTCCTCACAGGTAAGGAAGGTCGTTTCCCCGAGGTAGGAGATTTTGACTCCTTGGTAAAAAAGGTCCCAGGGCTTGCCTAGTAAAAACTCGTACTCGAGATGGGAGAAGTTGCCCACTCTTGATTTCCGCGACAAGACTGCCGCCAACAGCTGTGTATCCATAACCTGTTTGGTTTTAGTGATGAAATTTGGATAGGGAGCTTAGTGGGGTAGTTACATGTTAGCAGTCTAAGGGAAGGGAATGATTTTTTTGTGATTTCAAGCTTTTGCGAAGCAAAGATAGTAATAGGACTTGACTAGTAGCAGTGGGTTGCAAGCTTGTAAATACAAGGGGAATTTGCTACCTATTTTTTAGACTTGGGGGTTGTGAGAAGGGAGTCTGTAGCCGTAGTGTTCTTAAAGTAGCCTTCAACAAAGTCTGCCGTATGTTTTTTCAAGAGTGAGTCATAACAGGATTTGGGTACCCAGCGTCCTTCCCATAGGCGTAACTCTTCTTGTACCAAGGGTTCTTTGCTGCCGCAGGCATAGAGCAAGCACACTAAACCTAGTATGACTGGAGTTTTTCGAATCAATCGTTCCAAGAGGGATTTCCATTTTAAATTATATACAAATGAAAACGATGATTAATCATTCTAGGTATAAATTACAAGCTTGCAAAATTTACTTATGCTAAAATGAGGACAGTAATTTTGTCATCAAATGAATATGATAAGATAACTTCTTCCCCAGCTTTCAAAAATGGAATGGTTTGGTATAGGGCTACTGGGTAGTGGCATCTGGCTATATTGGGTTTATCTTGCTTGGAGAAGGGAACAAGAAGACAAAAAAATGGAGGTAGAATTATCTCCGAAGATGAATAAGGTGGCCTTTGTCCGCGAGGTGATCCGTTGGTGCATGCAGCACTTGGGACTCCCCAAGGGAAAGAAGGCGGGTCCTCGTCTCCTGCTTCGCTACTACCGGCACCGAAAGGTCATGGGCACCTACCAGCAGCGCTCCAAAACGATCACGCTGTATTGGGGGAGCCATGCGAGCTTGAAGGAAGTGGTGAATACCCTGATTCACGAGTACCAGCATTTCTTGGATATTCGGACGAGTCAGGAGGATAGGGCCTATGACAAGGAGCTGAAGCAGATTGGCTACCAGGACAATAGCTACGAAAAGCGCGCGAGACAGGCAGCCGTCCGCTGGGAAAAGGCTTGCATCCAAGCGCTGGCGCAAAAAGGAATCATCAAGTAAATCAAATCATACTACACTAAAACGAAAGAAATCATGGGGTATTCACACAAGTACGACACCTATTTCAATGATGAAACCGGGGAGTGGACCGAAAAAATAGGCTTCTGTAAAGAGGAAGATCAATGTGACTATTGCAAGGCCTACAACGAGGACGGCCGACCAGCCACGGCTTTTGACGCCCCCGAGGATGCGATCTGGAAGGAGGAGGAGGAATAGGGGCTTGATTCGATTTATCGGGATTTCAGAAGTCCTAGGGGCCCTTGGACTGATTCTGCCTGCATCACTCCGTAGACTTCCCGTTCTGACTCCACTAGCAGCTCTAGGCTTAGCCATCATCATGGGCTTGGCCACGGCCCTTCACGCCTCCAAAGGAGAACCAGTCTACACCCAAGTTGCTTTTTTGATCTTAGCCTTATTTGTACTCTGGGGTAGAAGTCGGGGCGCTCGAATTTCAGCGCGCTAACTTTCCTTTTCCTCAATCCAGTTTTGCTGCAGGCCGCTTTTCGGTTCCAGGCTGTTGGGTAAGATCATCGCCTAGCGTCTTTCTATATTGCTCAGCCAATGCACTCAGCGCAGCTACTACTCCTGGATTCTGGGGAGCTAAGTCAAACGTTTCACCTGGATCCGTAGACAGGTCGTAAAGGGCGAGCGGCACCTCGACGGATTTGTAGATACCCGGGAAACCAGCATTGCCTCGTTGAGTATTCAGGTAAGTTTGGGAGAGGTGAGGAAAAACCAATTTCCACTTCCCCTGCCGGATGGCTTTGAGGCTATTTGCATCGTAATAATAGACAAAGTGGTCCCGAGGATTGGCATCTGTAACCTGCTTCAACAAGGGCAAGATATTCACCCCATCGATTTTCTGGTTGGGCAAAGGGGCGTCTAGGAGTGCTGCCAGCGTCGGGAAAATATCCATCGTAGCGGCGAGGTTGTTGGAAACCGATCCTGGGGGAATCAATCCCGGTAAACTCATGATGCAAGGAACGCGTACGCCTCCCTCCCAAGCCGAACCCTTGCCTTCTCGAAGGCCTCCGCTGCTGCCAGCATGGTTGCCAAAGGTCAGCCAGGGGCCATTGTCACTCGTAAAGATGACCAGCGTATTTTGGGTAAGCCCATTTTTCTCCAGCGCCGCCATCACCTCTCCAATCGAATCGTCCAATTCAAGCATCAGATCCCCAAATAGTCCAGCCCCACTTTTGTTTTTGTAGGGTTCCGATACCGCAATCGGCACATGTGGCATGGAGTGGGCCAGATATAAAAAGAATGGGTGCTTCTTGTGCTGCTCAATAAACTGCACTGCCCGCTGCGTATACAGCTGCGTTAGTTGGGCCTGGTCTTCCAACGTTCGGATGGGCCTTACGGGTTCATTGCCTTCAAGTAAGAAGAGTGGAGGGTACTTGAATTTGCGGTCTGCAGTGTCGGTAACAGGCTTACCATCGAAGCCCATGGGCCACATGTCATTGGAGTAGGGAAGACCAAAATAGGAGTCAAAGCCATAGGAGGTGGGGAGATAAGGTGCTTTGGCACCGAGATGCCATTTGCCAATCATGCCTGTTTGGTAGCCTTTCCTTTTTGCCAAGGTGGCAAGTGTCTCTTCCTCGGGATTCAGAGCCGTGGTCGACCAAGGCATTAGTGCTCCAGAGATATTGAGCCGGTTGGGGTAGCATCCCGTCAGTAGGGCTGCTCTGGAGGCGCTGCAAACGGCCTGGGCTGCGTAGAAATTGGTGAAACGCATTCCTGAAGCGGCAAGCGCATTGAGGTGGGGGGTCTGCTGAGGATGGCCTCCATAAACCTCCAAGTCCCCATAGCCCATGTCATCCATAAAGATCAGCACGACATTGGGGGAGGCTTGATTGGGCAAATTCTGCTGTGCTTGGGCATTGAAACACAGAAAGGAAAGTATAAGGAGAAATAGATTTTTCATGACTTGGATATCTTGGAATAAAAAGTTAGGAAAAAATAGGGGGAGTAAAAAGTTGTTTTTCCGCGCACGTCCCAAACATACGGTTTCTAGAAGGGCCGAATTACCTTCAATTCTTATTTTTTGGCTCCTGCTGATCACCTGAATATTCAGTTGAGCAGGATTGGATCAATCCAAGGAGCAAGGATAACCCTTTTCCAGCAGTACAATTTTATTTGGGAAAGAGGGGTCTATTTTTTAATTTGAAATTCAATAAAGTTCAATCCTGGCTTTCGAGTTAAGCGCTCAAGTAGTTGAAGGATTGTTCATTCTTTCCAATTTGATGAAAAAGTATAGCCTAATTTTTCTGCTTTCATTCGGGCTGTACTCGGCGTCCTTTGGACAGGCCAAGGAAGAATTCAATGTCCTGTTGATCCATGTAGATGATTTGGGCTGGGCTGATATTGGTGTTTGGGGGAGTGATTTTTATGAAACGCCCTTTATTGATCGCTTGGCCGCTGAGGGGATGTTATTTACGCATTCCTATGCTGCGGCAGCAATTTGCTCCCCATCCCGAGCAGCTTTGATGACAGGCAAATACCCTGCGCGAATGGGAATTACCGATTGGATCTATGCCCGATTCCAAGGTGTAGGTACCACGGGTCTGCCTGGAGAATATGCAGAAAACCCGGATCTACCGCTCCGCACGCCCAAGAATCAAGGCTTTTTACCTTTGGAAGAGCTTACCCTGGCGGAGCGCATGAAGGCTCAGGGCTACAGAACCTATCATGTGGGCAAATGGCATCTTGGCGGGGAGGGAAAATATCCTGAAGACCAAGGCTTTGACCGCAACTTTGGAGGGAATGACTTGGGTCAACCCCCCAGCTACTTTGATCCCTACGAGCCGGCTACTCCCACGCCTTTTTATGCATTTGATCGGGTGACACCACGGGATTCAGGCGAGTATTTAACAGACCGAGAAGGGGATGAGATCGTGGATTTTCTCCAAGCTCAAGCCCAGAAATTTTTCATCCACTGGGCTCCCTACGCCGTGCATACCCCACTCATGGCTCCGAAGGAGCTGGTCGAAAAATACAAGGCTAAAGCCGGGGGGAAACAGAAAAATCCCGTTTACGCCGCGATGGTTGAGAGCCTAGATCAAAACGTAGGCAAGGTAATCGCTACCTTGGAACGCTTGAACTTGACCGAAAAGACCTTGGTGATTTTCACTTCAGACAATGGGGGATTGATGGGAAATCCAGCAAATCCCATCACGAATAACGAACCCTTGCGCTCCCAAAAAGGCTACCCTTACGAAGGGGGAATTCGGGTGCCAACAGTGGTAAAATGGCCAGGAAAGGTCCCTGCAGGTGTCCAAACCGATCTTCCTATTGTGACGCTAGACTGGGTTCCTACGATCTTGGATTACATGGGATTAAGTCCTCGCG